>JASICF010000478.1 GCA_030044775.1 Candidatus Sulfotelmatobacter sp.
CTCACCCGTCCCAAATCGTTACGGCCAAGATCGACCAGCATCACGTGCTCGGCGCGTTCCTTTTCGTCGTTGCGCATCTGCTCTTCCAGGCGCAAATCTTCAGCTTCATCGTGCCCACGCGGGTGCGTTCCCGCAATCGGACGATACTCCAGCTTTCGTCCCGTCACCCGCACCAGCATTTCCGGCGAAGATCCCAGAATCTGACGCTCTCCCATCCGCAGAAAATAAAGATACGGTGAAGGATTGATCTGCCGCAGCGCGCGGTAAAGATCGAACGGATCGACTCCGGGAGCGAAGTCGAGCCGCTGCGAAAGCACCACCTGAAAAATGTCGCCGGCGGCGATGTACTCCTTGCATCGCTCCACGCTGCGCATGAACTTCGCCCGCGACGTCCCGGCATGAATTTTGAGTTTGCCCGGTTTCGCTTTCGGCGACTTTCGCCACATCGCCGGACGCGGCCCCGCAGCAAGTTTGCGCTCGAGAGTGGCGATGTCATCCGCCGCCCGACGGTAAGCTTGCTGTGGATTCTCGCGAGAAACATCGGCCGCCGCCACAATGTGAATCTGATGCCGCAGGTGATCGAAAGCCAGCAGCCGGTCGAAAAACATCAGTTCGCAATCCGGCAGGCGCAAATCATCTTTGGCGTGTTCCCCGATTTTCTCGAGCTGCCGCACAACGTCGTAGGCGAAATATCCCACTGCCCCAGCCAGAAATGGCGGCAGCCCGGGAATTGCCGCCGGCTGGTGCTCGCCGAGCAACTGCTTCACGAACTCGAAAACATTTCCTTCGTAGTTCTCGCGCCTTCGCCCGCGTTCAATTTCAATCGCCGAACCGCGCGCCCGCAGCCGCATATACGGCCGCGCCCCCAGAAAGGTATAACGCCCGATCTGCTCGCCACGCTCGACCGACTCCAGCAGAAACGCGTGCTTTTCGTTCGCCGCGATCGCAAGAAACGCCGAAACTGGAGTAAGCAGGTCCGCGCTCACCGACTTCACTACCGGCACCAGCGTGGCCGAAGCAGCCAAACGGGAAAACTGTTTGAAATCGGGATCGAGCATGTGAAGGTAAAGCCGTTGAGCCCGGCTTAGCGGTTCATTATAGGTGAGGCGCGCGTGGATCAGTCCTGCCGGAAGGCGCTTACAAACCCATGCTGAGCGGAGATGCTAAGGTTCGAACTCACTCCTCGACGCGGAACGCAATATTGCTTACCAGCGTTCCGCCGGATGTTACGACGCTGATTTTGCCGGTCGTGGCGCCCTCCGGAACCGTGGTCGTGATCTCCGAAGGCGACACGACCGTGAACTGTGACGCAGTATCGTTGAAGCTGACAGCAGTGGTGCTGGTCAGGTTGTTTCCGAGAATGATTACTGTCGTTCCTACCGCGCCAGAAACTGGCCGCGTCTCAACGAATGGCCCGAGCCCGATAGAGAAGGAAAAAACCGTGCCATTGCTTCCGTAACCTCCAGTCGTTCCGTAAAAGGTTCCATTGGTGGCCTGGATGAGACCGCCAAATGGGCCTCCGTCCCCGGCAATTGCTGCCAGACTATAAAGAGTGGTGAACTTTCCGGTCGGCGTCAGTCGGAAGATTGTGCCGTCGCCGTTGGCCCCGCCGCCTACTGTCGTCCCGTAGAAGTTTCCGTCGGTGGCCAGGAGCAGCGCAGACGCCGGGAAATCGCCGTCGGCGCAGTTCGGCAGGCTGCAGAAGGCATATAACGTTTTCAACGCACCCTCAGCCGTCACCTCGTAGATTGTGCCGAGACTGTTGACGCCTCCCAGAAATGTTGTGCCGTAGAAGTTCCCATTGGCTCCCTGCACAGGCGAGGCCACAGGTCCAGATCCGTCGGGGCAGTTGAGTTCGTTAGCCTCGCAGAAACTGTAGAGCGTGGTGAGATCGCCTTGCGGAGTTGCCTTAAAAACTGTGCCATAACCGTAGTCCCCTCCGTCTTCCGTTGTCCCGTAAAAATCGCCGTTCGCCGCTTGCCCCGTGAGAGGGCTGGGGTAGTATCCAGCGGAGCATTCCGAACAGAAGTCATAAAGAGTCCTTAGCTCCCCGGCCGTGGATAATTCGAACAGGGTGCCGCAAAG
This sequence comes from Candidatus Sulfotelmatobacter sp., assembly GCA_030044775.1. Lineage (GTDB taxonomy): Bacteria > Acidobacteriota > Terriglobia > Terriglobales > Acidobacteriaceae > Sulfotelmatobacter. Next base: position 2,086 of record JASICF010000478.1, read on the forward strand.
ATCCGGGCACTGGCTGAGCGTGGTTACACCGTAGAGATTTCCATTGCCCACTTGCACCAGCCCATCAGGACCCACGCCGTCGCTGCAATTGCCGGTGGCACAGAAATTATGCAGCGTTTGGATCTTCCCGGCGGGGGACATCCGGAATGCGATCCCGTCGTCGGCAGTCCCGCCAGTCCCAGTTGTGCCGTAGAAGTTCCCGTCAATGGCCTGCATCAACCCACTGGGACCGCTACCATCGGTGCAGCCAGTTTCTTCGCAAAAATTGTACAAAGTTGTTAGCGTACCCCCTGGCGTAAGCTTGAATGCGGTGCCCTCATTGTTGGTTCCTCCCTGTACAGTCACGCCATAAAAGTTCGCATCCGTGCCCTGCACGACACCAGAGGTCAGATTCGAACCGTTGCTTCCGTTGAAGGTTACAAGGGTCTTGAAGCCCTGCGCGTTCGCGACAGGAATCGTCCCCACGAAGACGGCAAGCGCAAGAAACACCCTTTTTCGCGTGAGACTCTTTTTTGAAGCCTCAATTTTTCCTTGGTGGGAGCTAGACATAGAGCACCTCTGATGGAAGACGCCGAGCCTGGAACTCGCAAATGCCGGGAGGAAGTTAAACGGCCGAGCACAAACGCCCGTAAAGCTATCCAAAAGTGAGACTGCTGTCAAGCGAGAAAACCGGCTTGGAAACGGAAAAGAGTGGGCCGCAGGCTTCTATTTCGCGGTGAGAATCTTCTGTTCTCCGCGGCAGTGCAGCAAAATCTGCCAGCGGCCATCGCGCCAGATCCAAACCGTGTTCAGTCCGTTCTGCGCGTGCTTCTCCTGGCCATCGGCGCCGATCACGGTCGCGTCGGAATCGTAGCTGATCGAGTACGCATAAGGCCCAATGCTCACCACGCGAAAATTCTGCTGCTCGTAATGCAGCAGCTTGAGAGTGGGAATTTCTTTCAACAGATCAGCTTTGTTTTCGGTGCTGCCATCTTTATTGACGTCGATGAAATCGTCGGCGACCATCGACTTGATCGCGTCCATGTCGTGCTTCTGATCTGCAGCAAAGAGATTTTTCTCGTTCGCGACCGCTTGGTCGTAGGTGATCGGTCGTGGAGGCGGAGTGGCAGCTTGAGTCTGAGCAAATGAATATCCAGTCAGCAGCGCAAGTCCCAACAACGCATGAAACTTCATGACGAGATTCCTCAGCAGCAGGAAAATCTTAATCGTTCCGGAACTCAGGAGCAATTTGTCCCGATAAGACGTACAGTTCAGCTTAAGATTCCAGCTATCTTCTTATCGACTGCGTCATCCCGACTGTAGCCGTTCTTCAGGCGGAGCGAGGGATCTCGCGCGGAGCGGCCCAGCGACATATCGCGAGATCCCTCCGCCCGCTGGTGAAAGCGCGGGCGTTCGGGATGACGCATCAGTAGCGGCGGGACAAAGAGGGGACCACCCCAGCCTCACTCGCGCTTACTCTCTCCCCACCCCTAGCGCATCCGCGACTCGATTGATGTAGTTGAACCACGAGGCGATCAGCGTGATCTGCAAAACGCCGCGATCGTCGAAGCCGGCAGCTCGCAGGCCTTCGATATCATTTTTCCAAACCTTGGTCGCGTCCTTGGTCAGCTTGACCACATATTCGACCATCACCCGCTCCTGCGGCGTGATTGGCGCAGTCTTGTAATCCTTCTCAAGCGCGGCGACCAGGTCTTTATCCAGCGTCACCCTACGCAGAAACTCTGCGTGCGATTCGATTCAATAGACGCACCGGTTGGTCACCGATACCATGGTGGCGATCATTTCGTGTTGCCGGCGGCTGAGAGGAAGATCGGGCGACATGAGCGCGCCGAAGGTGGCAAAGGCATGATAGAGAGCGTCGGGAATCAGCGTGTGCGAGCCGACAATGGACGACGCGCCTGAAGGATCAGGGTGCACCGGCTCGGCGTACTCTTTCGGATAGAGTAATTTCTCGCCCTCGATCGCCTGGCGCAACTTCTCATCGGCTTCGTTCAAAGGGACAGTTTTGATCCATGCCATGGTCGGTTATTTCTCCCCGGTTCGATCAAATTGCAAAAAGATACACTTCCGCGCGGGTCTTACCCATAACCCCTTCATACTAGTCGCCATGCGAGAGCGTAGAATATCGCTCGATATGATGAAGCGACTTCAGATGATGCGACCCGAGAGGCGTTTCATTTCGTGATCGGCGAAACGGTTTCTCGTTACCGGATTATCGAAAAGCTGGGCGGTGGCGGCATGGGCGTGGTGTACAAGGCCGAAGACGCCGAACTCGGCCGTTTCGTCGCGCTCAAGTTCCTGCCTCCCGAACTGTCGCGCGATCCCCAGGCTCTGGAACGTTTTCGGCGCGAGGCGCGAGCCGCTTCGGCGCTGAATCATCCCAATATCTGCACTATTTACGAAATCGGCAAGCACGGCGAGCAGTCGTTCCTCGCCATGGAGTTTTTGGATGGGGCAACGCTGAAACATCGCATTGCCGGCCGCCCTCTCGACAATGAAAGCATCGTTTCGCTGGCAGTCGAAATTGCCGACGGCCTCGATGCCGCGCACGCCGAGCACATCGTTCACCGGGATATCAAGCCCGCCAATATCTTTGTCACCAAGCGCGGCCACGCCAAGATTCTCGACTTCGGTCTCGCCAAGGTCGCGGCAACCTCTGGCTCGTCGAGCGATGTCGCTTCGGCCAACACCTTGACAGAAGTCGAAGACCAGCATCTCACCAGCCCGGGCTCAACCCTCGGCACGATCGCTTATATGTCGCCCGAGCAGGCGCGCGCCAAAGAGCTGGACGCACGCAGCGATCTTTTCTCCTTCGGTGCCGTGCTCTACGAAATGGCTACCGGCACTTTGCCATTCCGTGGAGGCAGTTCGGCGGAGATTTTCAAGGCGATTCTCGATTCGGCGCCACCGCCCGCCCTGCGCCTCAACCCGGACATGCCGCCGGAGCTGGAACGCATCATCAACAAGGCTTTGGAAAAGGACCGCAACCTGCGCTACCAGAGCGCCGCCGATCTCCGCGCCGACCTCGTGCGCCTCAAGCGCGACCTCGACTCTTCGCGATCATCGAGTTCCTCGGCCAGCGTGGCATCGGTTGCCGCGGGAACTTC
>JASICF010000479.1 GCA_030044775.1 Candidatus Sulfotelmatobacter sp.
GGGGTGATAATGGAGAAGAGTTCCGAACCCATGCTCTTCAACAGGAACTCGAAATATCCTGTGAGCAAGACGCTCTTGGTGCGCAGCCGCTGCATTCCGGCCTCGTGAAATATATCCATCGATGCACGCAGAAGGGCAAGGCTCACAATCGGCGGGTTGCTGAGTTGCCAGCCGTCGGCTCCAGCCATCGGCTGGAAGTCCGGGGGCATGTCAAACCGCGTTCGTTCGTCGTGCCCCCACCAACCGGCGAAGCGGGGAAGATCAAAACTCCGCGAGTGGCGCTCATGCACAAAACAACCGGCGACGCAGCCGGGGCCGCCATTCAGATATTTGTAACTGCACCAGACTGCAAAGTCCGGTCCCCAATCGTGAAGCTTAAGGGGCAAATTCCCGGCGGCATGCGCGAGGTCTAAGCCCACAACGCACCCGGCTTTGTGACCGGCGCAGGTGATCCGTTTCATGTCGAAAGCTTGTCCGGTTGCGTAATTGACGCCGGCGAACATGATCAGTGCAATTTGGTCGCCCGTGCGCTCGATCACTTCTTCGATGTCTTCTTCGCGGAGGCAAGATTCACCCTGCCGCGGGGTCAGTTCGATCAAAGAACTTACAGGATCGAATCCATGGAAGCGAATCTGCGACTTCACTGCGTACTGATCGGAAGGGAACGCGCCGCTCTCTATCAGAATCTTGTGTCTCGTTTTTGTCGGCCGGTAAAACGAAATCATCATCAGATGCAGATTCACGGTGAGCGAATTCATCACCACAATTTCCTCAGGATGGGCGCCCACCAGTTCCGCGGTTTGCTCGGTGAGCAGGCGGTGGTAGGGCATCCAGGGAAGTCTCGCGTGAAAATGGCCCTCCACGCCGAACTCTGCCCAATCCTTTAGTTGTTCTGCAACATAATCGGCTGCGGTCTTGGGTTGAAGTCCGAGCGAATGGCCGCACAAGTACAGGCATTCGCTTGCTCCCGCATTTTTCGGGATGAAAAAGCGCCCACGAAAGTCTTTCAAAGGATCGCGGTCATCCATCGCGACCGCAAAATCGTCGCCGGTTTGAAACTCGACGGCGCTCACTGCGGAATCTCCAACGGTGTGAGATTGCGGTGAATCAGTTGATCCGCTTTCGTCCAGTCGAGATCCTCGATGCGATGGATCGGATCGCAAAGTTCGGCGAGCACGCGTTCTTGCACTGTGCCGCGTGCCAGCGCTACTGAATACGGGATCCGGTGAAACGTGACCATAGCGTATTTCGGGACGAATAATGAAGGATATTTTTGTTCCAGGGCCAATTCTACTTTCTTCCGAAACAGGAATCGCGAATCCGAAACGCGATCCCGCATCTCGATAAAGTTTTCCAAAGCCATGTCGGCGATTGCGTCGGTGTTTGCTTTCCGCGCGCTTTCAAACTCGTTGAAAATCAGCGGCCAGTCTGGACCGTGCCGATCAATCAGATCGATGAGCGTGGTGCAGTCCTCAAACCCGCAGTTGATGCCCTGACCGAAAAACGGAACGATCGCATGGGCTGCGTCGCCGAGAAGCAGCGCGTTGCCGTTCGCATGCCAGGGAGCGCATTTGATGGTCACCATGGAGCCGGTGGGATTGGCGAAATAGTTTTCCGCGAGTTGCGGCATCAAGCGAGCCGCATCCGCGAACCGCGAGTGAAAGAAGGCAAGCACTTCTTCCGGGCTGGCCAGGGCTGCAAAGCTTTCGGCTCCCTCAAATGGCAGAAACAGAATACAAGCGAAGGTGCCATCAATATTAGGCAACGCGATCAGCATCAGGTTACCGCGCGGCCAGATGTGCAGCGCGTGAGCTTCGAGCAGATGCTCTCCGCGAATGCCCGCGGGAATTGTAAGTTCTTTGTAGCCATGGCCGAGATGTTGCTGGGAAAAATCGAACCGATTCTTCTTAAGCATCGCAGTGCGAATCGCCGATGCCGAGCCATCGCAGGCGATCAGAATATCGGTCGACAGGGCTGTTTCTTTGCGGGTTTCTTCCTCGCGCAATTTTAAAGAGCCGGTTGTCAAATCATATCCAGTGCAGCGGCGATTGAAGTGAATCAGGGCGCCCTGCTCTTCAGCCGCGTTCATGAGCGCGATGTTCAGTTCCGCTCGGGAAATGGAGTTGATAACCTCAGCCTCATTTTGCCCGTAGGGCTGGAAGGTAAGCTCGCCGGCGGGCGAATGCATCATCCTTCCTTTCATTGGAATAACGATGCTGCGCATGCGCTCCCACAATCCGGCCCGCTGCAAAGCGTAAATGCCACGCACGGAGAGCGCCAGATTGATCGATCGCCCGGCATCCACGCGCACCCGACGCATATCCGGTCGGCGTTCATAGATTTCGACCTCAAAGCCACGCTGTCGCAGGAGAATGGCCAGAAGCGGGCCGTTCAGCCCGGCGCCGATCAATGTGATTTTGTCAGGAGGAGGATTCATTCGAGCGATTCAGCGGACGCGTCTCGCATAGGCCAAAACATTCGGAAGAAGCTCGTGGAATTTCAAAGGGCAGATTCATTCCGTGAGTAATGTCCTGGCTTCCCACAATTCCGGAAAAAACTTCTTATCGAGCGTTAGCTTCAAATAAGACGCTCCTGCGCTGCCGCCGGTTCCCATTCGAGTGCCAATGATGCGCTCGACCAGTTGAATATGACGCAGCCGCCAACTCACCACCAGTTCGTCAAATTCCGTGAGTCTTTCGCACACGTCGATCCAGTCACGATGGTGATTCTCATCTTTATAGAGCTCATGAACCGCCTGGGCGCGAGCCTGGAACTGGTCTTTCTCATTCGCAGCCTGGGTCGGCGCCACTTTACCCATCGCCTGCAGAGCAGCGAAAAAAACATCGTGCAACGACGGCTGTTCCAGCCGCCGCCTTAGCCGCTCATAAGCTTCCGGCGTCGGCCGATGATAGCGAAGCATTTTTTCGTCTTTCAAACCGCAGAGGAATTCGATCTCTCGAAACTGTTCCGACTGGAAACCGCTGGCGGGTTCCAGCAGGCCGCGAAAGGCGAGAAAATGCGTTGGCAGCATGGTTTCGAGGATGGTGAACTGCTCGACCAGAACCCGCGTAATCTCCGTGCAGCGGCGAAGCAATCGCGCGGCCTCGTAGACCTCATCGTGCGATGCCGGAGCTGCGGCGGCTTGCTTCAGATTTGCGACTACCGCATCGAGGTCATGCAGGAGTTCTTTGAACCACAACTCATAAGTCTGATGCACGATGATGAAAAGCATTTCATCGTGATGCTGCGGCACAGACTGCGGCCTTTGCAGTTCGAGCAATTCCGGAACCTGCAGATACGAACTGTAAGTCAATTGGCCTGTCATCGGCGCAGCCGGCGACGGGGTTGCTTCCGCTTGCTTCTCATTTGGTTCTGGTTCGGAGGGAAGTCCTAAGAATCGCTGCGCATTGCTGCCGAGAAGAGCGGACTTGAGAGGCTGCGGGAGCTTGCTCTTTCGAATCAGCGAGCCGACACGCTCCTCGCCCAGAGGAAACGGATAATCCGAACCCAGCATCACTTGATCGTTCCCCATGGTTTGAACGAGAAAATTAAGAGTGTGCTGATCGAAAACAGCCGAGTCGACCGAAAAGCGATCGAGGTAATGACTGGGCGGATACTGGCAATCGCCCCGAGCGACCGGATGATGGTGCCACGCGTTTTCCAGGCGTCCCAGCAAAAAGACAAAGCTGCCGCCGCCATGCGCGAAGCAGATTCGCAGCGTAGGCGGCAGGCGATCGAAAGCGCCACTCAGTATCAGCGCGACCACCGAGAGCTGCGTTTCGGCGGGCATGCCGACGGTCCAGGGCATCATGTACTTTGGCATGCGGTCGCGGCCAAACATTTCCCAGGGATGCACAAGCACTGCCGCGCCCAGGTCTGCGCAGTGGTGGAGAAAGGTGACGATGCCGGCATCGTCGAGATTTTTCTCGCCGACATGGTTGCCGATCTGCACGCCGAGGTGTCCGTTCTTCATGCAGCGGCTTAACTCGTTGCAGGCGGCATCGGTATCTTGAAGCGGTACCTGGCAAAACGATTTCAACCTGCCCTTGCCCCGGCTGCACAGCTTGAGCGCGGCATCGTTGAACCATCGCGCGCAATCAAGCGCATGCTCGGTAGGACGTTCGTAGGCGAATAAAACCGGAGTCGCCGAGATTACCTGCAGGTCGATTCCATCGCGGTCCATTTCCTGGAGCCGTACTTCCGGATCCCAGCACGCCGAATCAATATGGCGGAAGAACCGATCGCCCACCATGATGTCGGCTTTCCCCGGCTCGGTATGTTTGATCCACGGCCAGTCTGGAGTGCCGTAGCGTGCGGCAAAGTCAGGCCACGACTCGGGGAAAAAATGATTGTGAATATCAATGACCCGCATTTTCATTTGCCCGGATGAAGCGTGCCGCAATGTTTGCACTTGCGCAGATTTTCATCGCCGTAAAATCGTTCGAAAATTGGGGGCAAATCCTTGACGATGCTCTTCAACTTCACTTCCGCGCGGTGAACCCGTTGATGGCAGTTGGGGCAATACCACTCGAAGGCGTCGAGAGATCCCTCGGGGCGGGGCACCTCGATCACTACACCGATCGTGTCCGCCGGCCGCTGCGGCGAATGCCGCATGTGTTTGGGCAACAGAAAGATTTCGCCTTCCTTGATTGGAATTTCCAGCGGAGGCTTGCCCGGCGCTTCGATCACGCGTAACGAAATATTGCCTTTTAGTTGATAGAAGAATTCCTCCGTGGGATCGTCGTGATAGTCGCGGCGCTGATTCGGTCCGCCCACCACGGTTACCATCATCTCGCCATCGTCCCAGACCTGCGCATTGCCTACGGGCGGTTTGAGCTTGTCTCTGTTCTCATCGATCCACTTCTGAAAATTGAAGGCTTTCAGACTTTTAATAGAAGCCATCATGTCTCCTAACGCAGCGGCTTGTATGCAATCGCTTTGATTTCAATGAGCAAATGAGGATGCGGCAGCTCGCGTACAGCGACGGTGGTCCGCGCGGGGCCGTCGTATCCGAAGAATTCGCCGTAGACTTCGTTGTACCCGCCGAAATCGCTCATGTTGACAAGGTAAGTGGAAATTTCAACCAGATCTTGCAGTTGCGCTCCGGCGGCGCGCAGGATGTCGCGAATATTCTCGATTACGGCTCGCGTTTGAGTTCGAATATCCAAGTGTATTTTGCCGAGGTCATTAACGTTGGCGCCGGCAATAGTATTGTCGGCACGCCGCGCGCTGGTTCCGGAAACGAAAAGAAAGTCCCCCGCGCGTTTGACGTGCGGGTACTTGCCACGCGGTGACGCTTTTCCCTCGACGACTTTGCTTTCGGTCGCACTCATCTGGCGAGTCTTCTTACAGCCGAATGCAGATGTTATTCAGTTCGGAGTAGAAGTTCAACGAATGTATGCCGCCCTCACGGCCAATGCCGGAAAGCCCCACTCCGCCGAATGGGGTTCGCAGGTCGCGCAGGTACCAGCAGTTGACCCAGGTAATGCCGACATTCATTTGCTGGGCGACGCGATGGCCGCGCTTCAGATCGCTGGTCCAGACCGAAGCGGCAAGCCCGTATTTCGTGTTATTCGCCATGGCCACAGCTTCTTCTTCCGAATCAAACGGAGCCACGTGGCATACCGGGCCGAAGATCTCTTCTTTCACGCAACGTGCCGATTCTGAAAGCCCGGTATAAATCGTTGGCTGCACGTAGAAACCGCGGTCGCGAGCATCGCCAAATTCGGGAATTCCTCCGCCGGTGATGAGCGTCGCGCCTTCGTCTTTTGCCAGCTGAAAATAAGAAAGAACTTTTTCGCGATGTTGCGCTGAAATCAGCGGACCAAAATCAGTCGCGGTATCGTATGGCCAGCCCAAATTCAGATTTTCCGCTTTTTTCTTCAGAGCATCGAGGAACCGGTCGAAAATCTTGTGTTCCACGTAGACTCGTTCGGCGCACAGGCAGACTTGACCGGTATTGAGAAAAACCGCTTCGGACAATCCATTCACGGCCGGCTCAAAGTCGCAGTCTGCAAAAACAATCGCGGCATTTTTCCCCCCGAGCTCAAATGAAACCGGCTTTAGCGTGGGCGCAGCAGATTTCATGATCGCTGCCCCAGTCTTGGATTCTCCCGTAAAGGTGATTGCGTTTATGTCCGGATGCTGAGTGAGAAACTCTCCCGCCGAACCCGGGCCGAAGCCGTGCACCACGTTGTAAACACCGTCAGGAATGCCGGCCTCTTGCACAGCCTCGGCCAGCAATGTGGCGGTCGCGGGCGTTTCTTCGGAAGGTTTGACTACGACAGCGTTGCCACAGGCCAGCGCCGGCGCGACTTTCCAGGTCAACAGCAGCAACGGCAAATTCCAGGGCGTGATGACGCCCACGACTCCTAAGGGTTTGCGAATCGCGTAGTTGAGGGCGTTCACGCCATCGGGAGTCTGCGTCTGAAAACTTTCCAATCCGGAGACCTTGATGAGATCAGCGAAGACGCGGAAATTGGCGGCCGCGCGCGGGACATCGAGTTTCGAAGCAAGAGAAACCGGTTTGCCGGTATCTGCAACCTCCGCTTGGACGAAACAATCGAAACGCTTTTCAATCGCGTCTGCAACTTTGTACAAGCGTGCCGCGCGTTCGCGAACGGCGAGGCTGCCCCACTCCGTGTTTAATGCGCGCCGGGCGGCTTGCACGGCTTCATCTACTTGCCGCAAGCCGGCTTCTGCGACCTGCGCAATAACGCTTCCGTCGGCGGGATTCACATCGGCAAATTCTCGAACGCCTGAAACGAAACGGCCGTCGATGTAGTTCTGAATTTGCTTCACGAAGTCCCCAGGAGGCCTCGAAAAATCGTAGCAGGGCGGATGGAAATGAAGCAATGGCTTTGACTTCAGTTGCGGCGCTTGATCGGTCCCCGCTGGGCTGTGGCGGCGCAGTTTGGGACACATTTCCATGCGCCTAATTTCGAGGAAATGGAGATTCTTCGCGTCGCCTGGAGAAAGCGGCTCCGCTCAGGATGACGCCTTCAACCAAGAAGTTAGATGAGGAAGCCTTATTTGCCGCCGGCTTTGGAACTTCCACCCGGCTCGAACTCCTCCTCCATCCACTTCTGCAGCGCAACCATGTTTTGCGGCCGCCCAAGGAAGTTCTTTACCAGATCGTTTGCCGACATCGAGCCGCCCGGTTCGAGGACAATGCTGCGATACTTCATCGGCGCGGGGCCGGCGAGAAGGTTCTTCTGATCAAACTGCTGGAAGAAATCTTCGGCGATCTCTTTATCCCACAGGTAAGTGTAGTAAGCCGAGGAATAGCCGCCGAGGTGTCCAAACGACGCCCAGAAATGAGTATCGGGGAGGGATTTGAAAAGAGTGTAACGGTCGGAATCCTCGTTCGTGACTTTATCGAGGTCCACGTTTTCGGGTCTCGTTCTGTAAATGTCATACGAGATAGCGGTAAATGAATTTTGCCGGTCGACCCAGCCGCCGCGTCCGAAAGCGGAGGCGCGGTTCATACGCTCGACAAGATCGGCGGGAATGGGTTCACCCGTTTTGTAGTTGCGGGCGAACTTGGCAAGAACCTGAGGGCTTCGAATCCATTCCTCGAGCATTTGCGAAGGGGCCTCGATAAAATCGGACTCCATGCTGATACCGCTGATCCCGGCCCATTGCTGCTGCCCGCCGAGAATGTGGTGCATGAGGTGCCCGAACTCGTGGAAGAAAGTCTGCACGTCGTTGTAATCCATCAGACCAGGATCGTCTGCCGTGGGAGCAGGGAAGTTGCAGACCAGAATGGCCTCCGGTAATTGCTTGCCGCGAACTCCATCCAATACCGGGACCATTTCGGCGTGACTATACTTGCCCGGCCGGGGATGCATGTCGAGATAAAAACGGCCGATTGGCTTGCCGTCATCAACGACGATCCAGGTCTCGACGGAAGGATCCCATGAGGGAACGTTCGGTTCCTGTTGAAAGCTGACGTGGAAAAGATCCGCAGCGGCATCGAGAATGCCTTGTTTCACCTGCATGAAGGGAAAATAGGGCCGAACCGACTGCGAGTCGAAATTGTATTTGTCGCGGCGAACTAACTCGGCCAGATAGCTGCGCTCATAATCCCAGATTCCGGTCGCTCCAGGCTCGGTCTTTTGTTTCTCGGAGAGCAGCATGGCGAATTCTTTTTTGGCGAGCGGCTGCGATGCGTCTGCCACCTGCTGGATGAAATCAGCAATGTTTTGACCCTTCACGATCATCTTGTCAGCGGCGTTGTAGTTGGCCCACGACGAGTAGCCAATCAGCGTAGCAATTTCGTAACGCGTCTTCATCAGACTGGTAAGAACGTCCAGATTCTTTGGATAGGCACGGGTGTTGAAAGCAAAGAGAAGGCGTTTTCGCAGATCGTTGCCTTTGGCGAACGTGAAGACAGGCAGCGCGTCTGGATAATCGGTCGTGATGTGAACTTTACCGCTGGCATCCGGCTTGTGGCGGTCGATGTAGTCCTGTGGCAGGCCGGCCAGCTCGGAGGGATCTGCCTCAATTTCCTTGCGGCCGTCGGAAATGTTGCGATCGAACATCGACTGCTGGTCAGTGGCCTGGTCGTTCAGTTTCTTGAGACGCGCCCGGGTCGCTTCATCCTTGTCAACTCCGGCGAGACGAAACTCGAGCAACTGGCGCTGTACGTAATAACGGGTCGCGGCGTCCGCCTTGGAAAGATCGAGCGCGGCTAGCGCGTTGTAGACCTCGTGATTCAGAGCAATCGCCGTCTGTGCCGCGCTTGCCTTTGTCAGCATGGCGGTAGCATGATCGCGAAATGTTGCGTCGGGGTGCACCTGCTCCATCAATTCCGCGAAATATCCGGCAGAGTTGTTCTGACGGACCGCTTCGTCGAAGGGCACCAGTGTGTTTTCAATCGTGCGCTCGGCTTTCACCGCGAGCAACTCATCAATGGCGCGCTTACCGGCATCGAGGCGGTCGTTCTCAATCTTGTCGAAACCGGCGGCGTCGGGCTTGCTGGCCCAGATCGAGGGCTGGGAGACAGCGGCGTTTTGAGCGGGAAGCATCGAAATCAGAATAAACGGTAGGCAGGCAAAAATGGTGAATCGCAAATGTGTCATTGAAAACGCCTCGATGATTCTTGACGAGCGAGAAACGATTTTGGAGATAACTGGCAGTGCGGAGAAATTGTTGATGACCTGATCGAGCGCTGTCAAGGGGTCAGCCAGATGAAACTCTAACAGACTGTTTTGTGCGATCAGCGCCAGCGCTTCAGTCTCGGCCAAACCTCGGTCAGCGTTCCGAACTTCGCTCCCCGGCAGATGAAGACCGGTATTTCTTTTTCCAATGCGTAGGCGTTGTCGGCGGATGTGCCGACGTATTGGACGTTTGTCCACAGTTGTTCGAGCCGCGAGCGGCGGTCGTCGAGGACGATCATGCAGTTGCCCGAGTAGCCGCGCGGTCCCCAGAGAAACCAGCTTTGGTGTCCGCTGAGGGATGGCGGCAAGCCGTACTTGGGCCCTAGAAAGTCGATGGCGCCGGCTTGGCCGTAATCCTGCGCGAAGATTCCGCAGTTTTCATCCTGGCGCTCCTCCGGGGTCAATTGGTTCCAGGCGGCCGCCGTTTCAGCAACGATTTCGTTCCAACCGAACTGATCGGCATACCATTGCGGGAGCGCGGCACGCGCATGCTCCATAATTGGCAGCTTGAACGGGAGAGTTTTTGTATAAGCGAGAAAATGCTCGGGCGAAAAGACCGGCACGGTGATGGGAAGAAGGTGTATGCCGCTCGCGAGGACGAGAACGATTATCACCGGTTTCAGCCACGCCTGCCCGCGGCGCGTAGGCTGCGGTTCATCTTGCCCATGATCGACCGCTGATTCGATTACGACTGCGCCTGCCGCCAGCAGCATGGGATAGACGGGAGCTAGATAATAGTTCTTGCCGTGAAGAACGAACATGACCGTGAAGCAGACCAGATAGCACCAGCCGAGAAAACGGTAGGGCTTGAGCCGTGCGGAAAAAAGTAGAGCAAAGAGCCCGATTAGCCAGATGGGTGCGGTGACCGGATCGACAAGCAGCACTTGCTGGATAAAATATTGAGGGAAGGGAAGAATCACGTCGCGGCCTTCGGCGCGAATGTTGCGCATCAGCTCTAGAAAAGGCCAGTGAAAGTGAAGGTTCCATAGCAGGTTCGGCAGAAAAATCAGAAACGCCGCAAGCCCGCCGAGCCAGATCCAGCGGTTGAGAAACGTCCTCCGCTGCGCAGTCAACAGAAGTCCCACCACAATGCCGAATCCGAAAAGGGCGATCGAATATTTTTCTTCCATGCCCAAGCCGGCGACAATGCCAAACCAGAGCCAATCACGGGAGTGGTTGCGCTTGACCGCGAGAATCGCGAAGTAAGCGCAGCCCATCCAGAGATTGGGTTCGAGGCAGTTGGTGCCGAGCAGGCTTCCGTTCGAGAGATATTGCGGCGCAATCAGGATGCAAATGGCGGTGAGAAGCAGGGCGAAACGGCGTCCGCCGAGTTCGCGAGCGAGCACGGCTGCCTGCACCATTAAAAGAGACGATGCCAGCGCGGGAATGAAGCGGATGGCGCGGAGCGAATCGCCGAGCACGGCAAGCGAAACTCGGCTGAGAAAAGGAATCAGCGGCGGCTGGTCGACATATCCCCACGCCAGATGCCTGCCGCAGGCGATGTAGTCGAACTCGTCGCGAAAATAGCCGTAGCGATTGTTGAAGTAAATGTGCAGCAGCAACTTGGCGAGGGCGATGGCCCAAACAATGGCCATTGCGCCACCGAACAATGCCTGCTCGTCGTGACGGGATTCGGAAGATGTAATGCCGCCGGTAGCCATTCTGAAAAGAATATCCTAAGATTCGCGGAACAGGATTGAGGCTTGGCAGGGATTCTGCGCAGCGATTATCAACGCACGTTTTTCCGAGTAGAACCCGGGCGCGGCACAGGGTATTCCTCATTGGCAAACGAAGGTAATGTTCCCACCTGATTACCTGTTTTTCGCGCGCAAGAGCTTGTGATAACTTTGAAATTACCGCATCTTCAAAGGTTTGAATAAGGTTTTGGGTGCACGTGTCTTCGCAGACTCGCAAACCGGGCGTTTATATTGCGTGGAAGACGATCACTTACCGCAGCGTGGCGCTGATGGTTCTCGCCGGCTGCCTGATCTTCTTTATTGCGCTGCGCTTTACCTTTCCGCAATTTACCGAGAGCAGCCTTAAGACCGCCGGAGGTTTCGCCGACAGAGCCTTAGAACGAGTCGCAGGCATGGCGCCGAAGGCGGGAAGCGGCGCGGTGACCGCGCAGCAGGCGCACTTCACGGCGCTTGACGGCACGGTGCGGATCAAGAAGGGCAACGACAACAGTTGGATTGCCGCCGATTACAACGTGCCCCTGGAGAAAGGCGATGTGGTTCAGACCGGCTCCGAGGGCATGGCGAAAGTGGTTTTCAACGACGGCACAAGCTATGTGGTGAAACAGGATTCCTTGATCGTCATTGAAGAGAACTCCGCGAACGATCAGCAGCAGACGAACGTGGCGGTTGCCGTGAGCACCGGAACCGTCGATCTTTCGACCGCCACTTATTCCCAGGGATCGAAGTCGCAGGTGATCGTGGCCGGCGCAACGGCATCCCTGGCCCCGGAATCCGCCGCTCAGGTGCACAACGATCCCAAAGCCGACCAGCATGAAATCCTGATGAAAAAGGGCGTGGGCGAAGTCACGCGCAACGGCGAGACCGTGGAACTGGCAAACTGGGAGAGAGTGAGTTTCCAGGCGAAAGAATCGCACATGCAGAAAGAACAGGAGATCGGGCCGCCCACACCAATTTCTCCCGCCAACATGGCGCCGATTTTTACTTCCGGCGAGGCGACCAAGGACGTGGAATTCTCCTGGACGCCGATGGCTAACGCAGTTGCCTACCGCTTGGAAATCTCCCGCAATCCATATTTTTCTTCGACGCTCGTCGACAAACGAGTGAATACGGCGGACGTCAGTGTGACCAGCCTGGGGGAAGGCGCTTACTACTGGATGGTACAGTCGTACGACGCAGCCGGAAAAGAATCGGTGGAGAGCGAGAAGAACCGCTTTACGATTATTCCGAAGAGCAAGCAGGCGGAAGTGATCGATCTCGAGTTGGATCCCTTCATCCAGCACGGGCACGTCATCGAGATATCGGGTAAAACGCAGGTAGGGGCGCGAGTGATGGTGAACGGGCGGGAAGTGCCGATGTTCACGATGGACGGCACATTCCACTACTTTACGCCTCCGCTGGCGACGGGCGAAGCTGTGATTACGGTCACGGCCCAGACAGCCCAGGGCGGAGTCAATACGCAGCAGAAAAAGATTATTATTCAGTAAAAAAGATCCTGACCGCAAACAGGATCGGGCGTTTCGGTTAACCAGAAATCAGCAGGCGGAAGGCAGAGTTCGTCATGTCGAGCAACGGATTTCATTCATCTCGTTCACACAACCTGAGGTCGCTGTTCAGCTTGTTTTCGAGCGACCTGGCCATCGATCTCGGTACGGCAAACACGTTGGTCTACGCGCGTGGCAAAGGGATTGTCGTCAACGAGCCTTCGATTGTCGCCATCAATAAAAATACCGGTGAAGTCGAAGCCGTGGGCAAAGAGGCGAAGGAGATGCTTGGCCGCACGCCGGGAAACATTGTGGCCATCAAGCCGATGAAGGACGGGGTGATCGCAGATTTCAAAGTCACGGAGAAGATGCTCAATTATTTCATTCAGAAGGCGCACAACCGGAAAATGCTCGTGCATCCGCGGATTGTGATCGGAGTGCCTTCAGAGATTACGCAGGTGGAAAAACGCGCGGTCATGGATTCGGCTTATCGCGCGAAGGCAAGTGAAGTACACCTGGTGGAACAAGCGATGGTCGCGGCGATCGGCGCTGGGCTGCCGATTACCGAGCCAAGCGGAAACATGGTCGTGGATATCGGCGGCGGAACAACGGACATCGCAGTGATTTCGCTCAGCGGCATCGTTTATTCGCGCTCGGTGCGCATGGCCGGCAATCAGATGGATGAAGCCATCATGAATTATCTGAAGCGGAAATATAACCTGCTGATTGGCGAACGCACCGCCGAGCAGATCAAAATGGAAATTGGCTCGGCTCATCAGCTCGACAAGCCCATGACGATGGAAATTAAAGGGCGTAACCTGATCGAGGGAGTTCCGAAGACCATTACCGTCGACGACGGCGAGATACGCGAGTCTTTGAGCGAATGTGTTTCGACCATTATGAATGCAATCCGCGTGGCTCTGGAACGCACGCCCCCCGAGCTGTCGGCCGACATCAGCGATCGTGGAATTGTCCTCACCGGCGGCGGAGCGCTGCTGAAGAATCTGGATAAACGCATTCGCGAAGAAACCGGGCTGCCCGTCTCGATCGCCGACGATCCGTTGTGCAGCGTAGTTCTGGGCACGGGCAAGATGCTCAGCGACTTCAAGCTGCTGAGAAAGATATCAATCGAATAGCCGCGAGTCCTGAGCCCCGAGCCGCGAGCACCGAAGCTCGGGACTCAAAACTTGGGACTCAGGACCAGTCATGGAATCCGTACTCGGCCGTCACCGCAACCTGATTATCTTCCTCGGCGTGCTATTCCTGCAGGCGCTGGGACTGGCGGTGCAGGTGAAGCGCGGCGGACCCGATGAGCAGGACACGCGCCTGATCCGTGTTTGGGTGGTTGATGCCATCACTCCCTTCGAACGCGCCTTCGTTCGTCTTCAAAACGGCGCCGGCGATCTTTGGCAAAGCTATTTTTTCCTGCGCGGGGTACGCGCCGAGAACCGCCGGCTCTACGAGCAGATCGAGCAGATGCGTCTCGATCAGGTCCGATTGAGCGAGGATGCGGAGCAGGCGCATCGTCTGCAACAGTTGCTTGCGTTCAAGGAACAGGTGATTGCCAAGACGGTTCCCGCCCAGGTGATCGGCTCCAGCGGTACCGATCTTTCCAAGTCGATTTACATCGATAAAGGATCGGATGATGGCGTTGGGCAGGATATGCCGGTGATTACCGCGAGCGGAGTCGTGGGCAAGGTTCTGCGTGTGTATCCTTCAACCGCGCTGGTGCTGCTGATCAACGACCAGAGCAGCGGAGTCGGTGCTCTTCTGGAGAAGTCGCGGCTGCAGGGAGTGGTGCATGGAACGCCGAATGGGGAATTGATGCTGGAGCACATCATGAGCGACGAGAAGGTCGCTCCCGGCGAAATTGTGCTGAGCAGTGGCGGGGACGAGATTTTCCCGAAAGGGTTTCCTGTTGGAACGGTCACCAATGTCAGCCCGGGAAAAGAAATGTTTCTTAACATTAAAGTAAAGCCCGCGGCAGACCTGAATCGTTTGGAGGAAGTGCTGGTGGTCACCGCGAAACAGGAGCGTGAATCGATCGCGGGAAATGGCGGCAGAACGCGCGCGGCCGATATTCTGGCCCAGCGTTTGCCTTCGGTTCCAGATAAGCCGGTGACCGCGGCGGTCCCCGGCGGCCTGATTACAGCGGCCGGCGGAGCGCAAAGCGGGACGCAGGCAAAGACCACAGTCGGGCCATTGACGGAAAATACGAGTCCCGCAGCTGGCGCCTCGGCGGGAGGCGCCGCAAAGACTACAACTCAGACCGCGACACAGAATGCGAGCGTCTCTGCGCAACCGGGCAAAATTGTCGTTGCAAAAAAACCCGCAGCCGTGGCTATCTCCAGTGGTCCCACAGGGAAGAGCAAGACTGCGGATGCGAACGCAGTCAACTCTCAAACTTCTCCCCAGCACGAAGCCACGCAGGTGAAACCATTGAACCCGCCCTCCGCTCCCCAACCTGCGCCCGGCCAAGATACTCCCCACTAGCGTGCCCATCACTTACACATCGGGCGAGCAGATCGAGGTTTACCGGTTCAGCGTTCCGGTTACCATCGGCGTGCCGCTGCTGGCGCTCTTCCTGCAAGCGTTTTTGCCGCGCCGCCTGCCATTTTTTTCCAT
>JASICF010000480.1 GCA_030044775.1 Candidatus Sulfotelmatobacter sp.
GTTGACGATCGGAGCAGTCTCGGTATAGCAACCGTAGTTCTTGAATGATGGAGCGCCATATCCGACCTGCTTTCCGCTGATCGGGTCGAACGAATCCGCACGGCCGTCGTACTCTGCGCCGGCGTACGAATAGACATCGAGCTTCTTGCCGTGCCATTCGAGCGTTGCCAGTCCCTGCCCGTTCTTGATTGGGTCGACCGTGCCGTTGGCATGAATTGAAAGGTCCGCAAGCTGGCCCGCACCGTAGCGGCCAGTTCCGCGGCCATCGAAGGTATGCAAGCCGAACACTACATGCTTGTTGAAGAAGTTCCACCGAGCATTGATGCCGAACGCGCCGCCATTAGCCGATGCGTTATACGCCCCGATCGCGTTTGGTCCCGCAGTTGTGCTGCCGCCGCACAGCGCACTCGAGGAGGCAACTTCGCCGCAAGGGAACACGCGGTCGCGGAAACGATCCCACAGTCCAAATATTTCATAGTGCCCGAAGCCCGGATCGAAGGCGACCTTGGCAATCACATCCGGCGAAGGATTGAATGTGTAGCTGCCCGCCGGGGTGCAAGTGATTGGTACAGAGATGCTGGTAGTGGTGGGAGAAATGGTAACCGAGTTCGCGGTGCAGGTTGTCACAGCGCTGTTGTAAGCGCCGGAACCCGAACCGGCCGAACCCAGCAGGAAGTTGTCTCCGTTACTATGTGTCGTGACTGTGCCTTGCGGATTTTCCATCGCGACCGCGAACCAAACCTTCTTCCCGAAGTCCTTGGTCAGGCGAATGCCGTACTGGCGAGCGAAGCTGAATCCCACGGTGTACCCCGGGTCGATGGTCATCGGGCGAGCGTCGTTGGTTCTTCCGGTATCGTCGCTTGGCTGAATGCCTTCTCTGTTTTCGGTCACCAGGCTCCATGCCTGGCCGCCCAGGAAGCGCCAGCCATTGTCAAACGCGGCTTGTCCCCAAACCTGCCGCAGACGGAGTGTGTAGCTGTCGGTCTGGGTTGATGTGGAGCTGGTGCCGCTGGAGAGGAAGTCGGCCGACAGATAGCTGGAGAGTTGCACGTTCTTCAGCCTTCCGTCGACATAAACCGTGGGGCGCGACTGACGAGCCGATCCGAAGAATTCGGACATCTGGCTCTGCGAAGCGCCCGGCATCGTCAGCGAGTTGAATGGCGTTGTGATGTCAGCAGCCAAAGCGCGCGACCGCCGTATGAACGCGGCTTCGGCGAATCCGCCCGGGGTAATGGTGATCCCGCGGAAGTGAATCGAGATCGGGCCGTGCATGGGGTTATCGTCTTTCTCCCCCGCCGGCGTATTTTCCAGGTTGAGTCCGGTGGTTGGAGTGTTCTGCTGGGCCGGAACACCGGCCGTGGTCGCAACTACAGGTGCAGCCGTTGCGATCTGCGCCGGAGCGGGCTTCGCATCGGTGTTCGCAGTCGCTGCAGGGGATTGCTGCGCCTCGCGCAGTTGCAATGCCCTTGTCAGTTGGTCGATCTGGCGTTGTTGAGCGGCCAAAGCATCTTTCAACGCCTGAACATCGGCGGGAGTGACGCTTGCAGGAGCCGGGGAGGTGGTGGTTGCTGATGCGCTGCTTGGCGCGCCAGAGTTCTCGTTCGAGGCTAACGGGCCAGAGTTTTGCGCCCAGGCGCTCACGGAAATTCCCGCAAGCAGCAGGGCGAGAAGGTGATTCTTCGTTCGTTTCATGGGATTTCAATCCTCTCCTTTTGTATTTTGTGAACTGCGAACTTCATGGAAAAACAGCCTGAAACTCTCTAATCAGGCGCCCTTCGCCGGATTCAGCTGGATAAGCTTCTGTTCTAATTTTTATTATTATTACAATCGTTTTAGTAGAGATTATGGACAAATCTCTGGTAACGCACTCTCTCTCCGATAAACTTTCAGGAAACCCTGGGGAATTCTTCCCGAATCGAACCCTTACTCGGCGGGCTTTCTGCTCTCGCTGGGGCCGGGACTTGCGGCAATAACCTGGCGCAATCTTCTACTCGGCCTTCTGCCCTCCTACGACCATCGGCAACACGCTTCCCTTCTCTTTCTTTTTCGAGGCTCGCTTGGTTTTACCGGACCTGGGGGTTCCGGCAATCAAATCGGCAAGCGTGGTGTTATCGAGAATGCGAGCTGCCGCATCCCGCACGTCGAGAAACACCTGGTAAAGCGACCGGTGCGAGATATCGCGGTCAATCAGCACCCGCAGCTGCTCGGCATCGGCAAAGGGAGCAAGCGGGCCATCGATCAGGCGCATGATCTCGCTGAGCCGGATCTCGGCTGGCTCACGCCGCAATTGATAACCGCCCTTGGCGCCGCGCACGCTCTCTACCATGCGCGCATTCTTCAGTTCCAGGAGAATCAACTCCAGAAATTTTTCCGGAAGGTCCTCTTCATAAGCGATCTCGCGAATCTTGATGGCGCCCTGATGATGGTGGCGGGCGAGCATCATCATGGCTTGCAGAGCGTATAAACCTTTTTGAGAAATTTTCATGGCCAGCGATTATGCCATAACGTCCATCTAATTAATAGACTTTATTTGGCACCTTGTGTTTTGCAATCTCGATTCCACCGGCAGGCTGGAAGCGAACATCGCCAAATCTTACTAAATAAGAAAGTTGCCGTTCTTGCCAGCGAATGTCAGCACATGCCCATGCGCATCGAATTGCAGTTTTTGAGTCAATCGGAGCTACATTCAGGGGGACGACGGGCGAATGCCGCAAGAGGCATCCGCCCGTCGTGATCCGGCAAAGAGCAACAGCCTAAGGGAACGTAACACAACCCCCGCCTGGCACCACCTGAATGAGCGAAGTGGTGGTGTCAGAGGTCGCCGCCGAGCCAGTGTTGGTGAGAATGCAACCGCCGACATCGCCGCCTTTGTCGCCGGCAGTGGAGATATTGACCGGAGCAACGCCTTCCTGGAGATAATGCGAGCGCAGCAGCGGAAGCCCTGGATCGGTCGCGCCCACCTTCTGCGCCGGCACGAAATCAGGCACCGAGTTCACCACGTAGGTCTGCGCTCCATCTACCAAGAGTTCGGTCGCCGACAACGCTGTTCCGTTACTGATCAGACGAAACGTCGACCACGCCCGGTAGGAACCATTGCGAAGGTTCGGAAAGGAGAGATTCCCCTTCCAGATTTTGTCCTCCTCGCATGGAAACGTTCCGGAACAAGCTGACGGCAGGTTAGTTGCCGACGGCAACACTCCGGGAGTCGTCGGTTGCCCGGGATCGATTGTGGTCCCGTATGCATGGAAGATGCCGTCGACTCCATCCAACGTCAGGTAACCGTAGTTGGCGTTGTTGGCAATTGAACTCACGTTCCCATAGGTGAAGAACGTGTAGCCGATACCATCGGTACCGTTGTTTGAGTTTGAGTTCTGCACCGACTTGACTTCTTCGCTTGTCCCGATGGCGCGGAAACGGCTGCCTCCGCCTCCGGCGCATGCGGCCGACAGCGGATTAGCCCCATTTACACCAGTTTCCTGGCTGGCACCGGAGAAATTCCAGTAACGGAACACGGTGTACTCGGTCGTGTTCATGGCACCCGCAAGCGGCTCCCGCAAATATGCATCGATGCTCGCACTGGGTGCACCGAAAGCGCTGGCATTGCAGTTGGCACCGCTAAAAACTTCCTGCAATTGGGTGTCTGTGACGTTGGTCACGGTGCTCAAGGCGTTGAGTCGCTGTGTAATGAATATAATCGGCGAGGCGCCGAGGGACACCGCAGTGGCAGCGGGGATTGCGGTACCGGTGAAGGGATCCTTTCCGCTGAGAGCGAACGCCAGCACGTGAGCGGTTAGCGTACTGCCTGGATAGCCGCTAAGAATGTCACTTCCCTGCAGATTTGCCAATGCCGCTCCGAATTTCGGGCAAACACCGGAAGCATTCACGCCGTATCCAAGGCCTGCGAGTCCATCGCTTCCACCACCGAGGGTCGAGTTCGCGCGGCAAGTGGCAAACAAGTCGTCTTCCGGACGATTGTCCGTCGCGTCGGTGGTTACCAGCAGTGTTCCCGAGGTAAACAGGCTTTGAATTGCAAGTGGAGGAGTGGAATCGCTGGAATTGTCACCCCACAGCGTCGAACTGATCAGGTTTCCCGCACTCGGGAACGAAACGACATTTACATTGCAGCGAGGTTGCGCATAGTAGCAGCGAGTGCCAATGGCCGCGTCCACTTTGACAAATGCCCAAACATTCGGGGTGGCAGCGCTATCCCAGACAATCCACACGGCGCCGGTGTCGACGGCAGCCGTTCCACCCTTAACCGTGGGGCGTGTGTCAGAGAGATTGAAGCTGGAGTTCGTGTAGTGGAAGCAGGGCGCTGTTCCGCCAGAAACGCAACTTCCGGATTTGTACGCGGCCAGCGCGAGAGTCTGCCACAGGACGGAAGAGCCGGCCAGTACGACTTTAACGGTCTGAGCGTGTGCTTGCGGCAGAACGCCCGCAGCTACGGTCAGTAACAGAACCGCAAACAGGGATTTGATGCGCATCATAAATATCCTTTCAGAGTGAACCTCATGGCTGGGAGAACACGGTGTTTGGCATACGGCGGCGCCGCACGCAGGATGGGGGACCTACAGCAAGAAGCCAGATTTATTACAAGTATCATTATTTATTTACTAGCCTTTTATGCGACTGTCTTCACACGAACGAATCTGGGAACGCTGGGGAGGGCGTTGAGTATCGCTGCTTTGTTCGTGTTTTCGCCGGATCGCGGGGCTCTGGACGATCGATTCGGCGGCCTGCCGATCACTTATACAATAAAGTCTATCAGTTTACTATACATTACTGACGGCATTGGTTGCAAACCCAATTCCACATCTTGGTCATGAAATGAATAGTCGAAGCCCCGTTAGATCAGGGGTTTGGCATCGGAGGCAGCAGCCGACCCTGCCGGCAATATGCACGGCCCTGCACCTTTTGACTTAATTTCTGCAAATTGAGGGGACTGGGCAATGACGAAATCACAATCCCCCGCCGATTCGCAGGACTTGCAACGTGATGTTGTCGGGCCCGCCACGCGAGCGCGCCAGCTTCACGAGCGCGGCGCAACACTCGGCCGGAGGGTTGGCGCGGAGCGCGGCCCCCAATTCTTCCTCTCTCACCAAACCCCATAGTCCGTCGGTGCACAGCAGAAGGTCATCACCCGCTTGCACGTGGAGACTGGCAGGAGCGCTTTGGACGTCCAGTTGCATGCCCGCGCCCAGGGCGGCGGTTAAAATGTGCCTCTGCGGATGCTTTTCTGCGTCTTCGGCCCGCACCAGACCGCTTTCCACGAGCCTACTGACATAGGAGTGATCGCGCGTCAGCCGCTCGATGTTCGCGTCACGCATGCGATAAAGGCGGCTGTCGCCGACATGCGCGAAGTAGAGTTGATAGCCGCGCACCACAACCGCGGTGCAGGTCGTGCCCATTCCAAAGAAGGCTGGATGACGCTCCGCATAGTCGCGAATGCGGACGTGAGCCGCGGCAAAACCCTCCATCAGCATGGCCTGGGGATCATCGCGAAAACCCGCGTCGTAGACGTCGCGGATGGTCTCCACGGCCATCCGGCTAGCCTCCAAACCGCCCTCGTGGCCGCCCATGCCATCAGCAATAATGGCCAGGCGCCCCTTGCGCTTGAATTCCTCGTTGTCGGCCGGCTCCCAATAAAGAGAAGAATCCTCGTTATTTTCCCTCTGGCAGCCCACGTCGCTCAATCCTGCCGCCTCGACTCCGGGTCTCACATTCATGCAGTCAACAGACAATTCTTCGCTACCTCAAGGAACGTCGAAACAGGCGCCGTCATTCGACGGCTTTTGCCTCCTGCCGGGCTGCGCTCGCCCGGTCATTATAGACAAGCGCGCGGTTTTCCGTCCTAAAGCCCCCGAGAATCTCCGCCGATAGACAAAGGAGGGCTGGGAACACCCCGACCCGGAAGTCCGACCGGCGCGGAAGTCGCTTCGCCTTATGCCAGTAGCCTGTCGCCTAGTGCTGTGGCACTCTCGGTGATGAGGTGACCAAAGTGAAAGTGATTCTTGATTTTCTCGCTTGTCCTGCTTGCGGCTGCCCGTTCACCGAAGGGCGATTCTGCAACCTAACCTGCGCCAGAAAACTTGAGGCGGAAGCGAAAAAGGAAGGCGCAAAGGCGTTACGGTTCGTCAGGGAACTCGATGCGCGAGCACGCGATTTTCGGCCGGTGAACCTGCGCGGACCTATCGAGATGGTGGGTGATGGGGTTGTGTGGTAGAGTGTTTCCGCATAGATCGCGTTGGCCCTGATTCGTGCATCTTGGGGCGGTCAGGGCCGATTTTGTTTCTGGGTCATTGTTCGATTACTAAAAGCGCGGACGATGTTCTGTCTGCGCCTCTTCATTTGTGGTTTATTGCTTTACTGAATTCTAACTCAATGTGTGATGGGTATTTTGGCAGACCGTGACGCGGGTTGGAGTGGTAGAGTGTCAGTAAGAACGGGGGTCGGCCCTGATTTACAAGTTGTTGGGGTGGTCAGGGCCGACCAACTTTTCCGGGTAACGCTCAAAATTAAAGACGCCCCTGCTCGCATCATCAAGCAGGTACGGTCTGAAAAATTCGTTCAATCGCCTGTCATCGCCAGTGAGTTCAATGCCCACACCTACACCAGATGCGTTCCTGAAAACCTGCAAATTGAGATGGTGCCTCTTAACGAAGCTGTCAATTTCCTTTCCGGCTTCCTCGTTAGTGAACATGTCTCGAATGGCTTTATTCCGTACAAGTGAATCAACTCAACCGTCAGTTTCCCCTGTGGAATTAATTTCTCTCAATCCACGCCCTAAACATCATGTCATCATCATCGCACAATCTCTACTGATTCAGTAGACTCACCGCACTTTGGGACTTTGGGGTGGGAAGTTTTTCAACGACTTACTTTCCGATGGGTTGTGATAGAGTTGCCCACGAATGGACGTTTGGCCCTGATTCGTGGCTCCCCGGTCAGGGCCGATTTTTGTTGCACTCGTTTTCGCCGACGTGCGCCACTTTTTCCAACTTAGGGAAGCCAAGGAACCCGCAGGTTCCCTTGATCGTGTGGATGGTGCGAAACACGCCGGCCAGCGCGTTGCGATCCTGGGGATTTTTCTCGAGCTCCACCAGATCGCGATCGAGCCGGTCCAGGTTCTCGTAGCTCTCGACCAGAAAATCTTTTACGATCTCGGCATCGCTCATGGCTATTGTTGTCTCCCGACCGCGGATTCCCCCTCTATTTTTGCGGAGGTAAGAAAGTTCTTAGCGGCGGCAGAGGCGGACATTTGAATCTCTTGTCTTTTATCGACCCGCCTCGTGGTCTTCATTAGCCGGACAAGTCGATTTTTCGGCCAAAGCAGAAGGCGGCCCGGTCATGACCAGCCGGCACGATCGCGAACCCTGTTGCGTTGCCTGGGTGTACAATGGCCGATGATTTTTAGTTGAGGCTCATAGAATCGCCGACACCTCGGCTTGAGCCCCTGCCTCCCTCACGCCCGGTTGGTGCCTTTTATGAATATTCCGGGAGCCTGGCGGCTTTCTCCCACGCTTCGCGCATGGCGAAAGAACTGTTTCGAGCAAGGTTTCCGTTTGGGCACTACCCCATCGTTCGGGTGCATCTATTTATTCGGCTGTGTTTTTTTATTCGGCTCCTTGTGGGCGCGCGGCCAGAGCACGACACCCTCCTCTTCTCCGACCAGCTCTTCGCCTCCGCAAGGCTCGAATCAGCAGACTTCCGCCGAGATCACTGCACAAGATCAGCCTGCAATGTTCAAGGTCAACGCGAATTTGGTCGTGGTGC
>JASICF010000481.1 GCA_030044775.1 Candidatus Sulfotelmatobacter sp.
AATACGCGCCACACGGCGAAATCCCTCGAAGTGTCTTCGATTTGATGCTCAATCCCTGCAGCCACAAACAACAGGTCGCCCGCCTCGAACGGGTCCCGCTTCTTGTCGTGAAGCAATACTCCTCGACCGCGAACGATGAAGTAAATCTCGTCCTGAGCATGCGGTGTCTGCTGGGTCGGGCGCTGGGGGACGGAAAGCGCTATGTCAAGAGATCCTCGTCGCAGGGCAGTCACGGCATGTTCGCCCGCGGGTCCGGGGATGCGCGCTTGAGCCTCCATAAGACGGATAACGCAGCTGCGATCTCGGTTGATCATGCTTTGCTCCTTGTGCCTTCAATACGCGTACTACCGCTTTTCCGCGGTCCTTGCGTTATAACATGTGATCCGGGTACGCTTCGAGACTCATGACTCCCTCTAATCTCGACGTTCTCGCCGTCGCCGCGCACCGCGACGATGTGGAGCAGACCTGTGGCGGAACGCTGCTGAAAGCCGCGCAGCGTGGGCAGCGAACCGGCATCCTCGATCTGACACGCGGGGAATTGGGCACGCGCGGCACGGCGGAGGACCGGGAGCGCGAAGCGAACGACGCGGCAAACATTCTGGCCGTGAGCTGGCGTCGCGCTTTGGATATTCCCGACGGCCGCGTCGAGAATACCTGGGAGAATCGCCTGAAAGTTGCGAGCGTGATTCGCGAGACGCGACCGCGCGTGTTGATCCTGCCTTATTGGAAGGGCCGGCATCCGGATCATTACACCTGCTCCGTGCTCGGATATGAGGCATGTTTTCTAGCCGGGTTGGCGAAGCTAGGGGTAAACGGTAAGGGATCAGCAGTCGGCGCATCAAGCGGCGAAATGCTGGCGCCTCATCGTCCTTTCAAGATTGTTTACGCAACGCTTTACTACGACGTGCGGCCAACGTTTGTAGTCGATATCAGCCGGCAGTTCGAGCAAAAGCTCGCTTCCATTTTTGCCTACAAGTCGCAATTCAGCGATCAGGAAGCCGGCAAAGGTCTCTTCCCTGCTCACTCGGAGATTCGTGCGCGCGTCGAGTCGATGGCCCGCTTTTATGGCGCCCTGGGCGGTGTTACGCACGCTGAACCGTTTGTGCAGAAAGAAGTTGGCCTGGTCGAGGACTTGCTGGCGATGCCGGTGAAATCGATTTAGCCTCGCGCTAAAACGATTAGGTGCGCTTTCCCGCCTTCCTGCATTCGAGACGAAGAGCTTCAAATCGGCGGGAGTTACGCTGTTCCTTTGCTTTTCCGAGCTTCCAACATCTCAGGAAGGTATCGGCGAATTGTGGGTTTCTTCGCACCTCCTGCTCCACCCGCGAGAAAAATCTCTCAAAATGATGTTCGAGCAGGTGCTCGAGCAGCAAGACACCGATCGCAGTGCGCAAGTCTTCATCATCGTTAACTCCCCAGCGGATGATGAATGGCCAAATTGCGTCGGGTTCGTCTACGAGAAAATCTTCAACCTTTATGATTGCCTGCCAGCGTGGGTCTTCCGCTCCCTCGGGAGCGCAATGACCCGGCAGGATCTTCTCGGCGGCTTCTATAGCTTCTGCGACCGACGAAGAGCTCATTGGCTCAAACTCTTAATGCCACGGCCAACCCATCTCGAATGGGTAGGATGGTCGTGTAGAAGTCTTTCGAAGCATACAGCAGCCGGTTGAACTCAAGAATTGCCTTCGTGTATCCATCCTTCGGATTTTTCTGGGCGACGCGGCCGCTCCACAGAACGTTATCCGTGATGAAGAGACCGCCTTTGCGCAGGCGCGAAGGCACTAAACGCAGAACACGAGGATAATCTTCCTTGTCGACATCGTTGAAAACAATGTCGAACTGCTCTTTCTGCTCGGAGAGAAATTCCAGCGCATCGCCGGTGTGCAGGGTCACCCGGTTCGCGACACCGACGCGACCAAAATAGCCGCGCGCCCGCTCGGCATTCTTGGGATCCCCATCGGTATAAATGACCCGGCCCTTCTCGCCGACTGCTTGCGCCCACCAGATGGTTGAATATCCAATCGCCGAACCGAGTTCGCAGACGGTTTTAGCGTTGATCGTCATTGCAAGTTGCTGAAGCACGCGCGCGACCGCCGGGCCAACGATCGGTACATCGTGCTTCGCGGCGTAATTCTCCATCTCTTCCAGCACTGAGTCTCGCTTCGGCAAGATCGAGTAGAGGTAGTCATCGATTGGCCCGACGGTTGTGAAGCTATAATGACGCCAGTTCGGCTTGTGTTCTTTCTTCGGCTTGCTCTGCAGCTTGCTTTGCGCCACGTGCAATTCCTTTCTATCGCAATCTGCCGTTTTCTACGCGGCTTCGCGGGCTCCCGTCGTGACGCCCGGCTTCAAGGTCACCACCTCGATTCCCTTCACCAGTTTCTGCAAATCGGCAGGGCTTCCCGTAAGCACCGGGAATGTTCCGAAATGCATCGGGATTACGGTTTTCGGCTTGAGCAGATTGCAGGCGTAGGCTGCTTCGCGCGGGCCCATGGTGAAGTGATCGCCGATCGGCAGCATGACGATCTCGGGACCATAGAGTTCGCGGATGATCGCCATATCGCCGAACACATTGGTGTCTCCAGCGTGATAGATCTTGACGCCATTCTCGAACTCAATCACATAACCGCAGGCTTCGCCTCCGTAGATCAACTGGTCGCCATCCTGAATGCCGCAGGAGTGGTCGGCGTGAACCATGGTGATTTTAATATCGCCGACCTTCTGCGTACCGCCCTTGTTCATCATTGAGGTTTGCTTGGCGCCTTTTTTCTCGAGCCATCCGCACAACTCAGGCATGCCTACGACCATGGGATCGTGCTGCTTGATGATTTCGACGGCGTCGCCGATGTGGTCGCCGTGACCGTGCGTGCAAAGAACAACGTCGACGTGCTTGACTTTTTTTTCAGACGGAGGACAGGCGGGATTGTTCATGATCCACGGATCGATAATGACGGTGCGGCCGGCTGGCGTAACAATGCGGAACGTTGCGTGGCCCAGCCAGGTAAGTTGAATCCCTTTAAGATCCATCGCGGCTTTCTCCTCCGGTCGCGCGGTTCCAGTAGATGAGCTCTTGAGTCGAACCACGTCGCTTCATGCGACCGCCCTTTAGTTTAATATGAAACGCCATGGCGGAACTGAAGGTGTTGATCGAACGGGACGCGATTGCAAAGCGCGTCGCAGAAATGGGCGCAGACATCACGCGCGATTTTGCCGGCCAGCAGGTGATTTTGGTCGGAGTGCTAAAAGGCTCGGCGATTTTTTTGGCAGACCTGGCGCGGCAAATCAACCTGGACGCAACATTCGACTTCATCGGTGTATCCAGTTACGGCAACCGTCCCAGCCCTACACAAGAGTTGAAGAGCGGATGGGATTCGACGGGCGAAGTGAAGCTGACCAAGGACGTGGACCAGTCAATGAAAGATAAGAATGTGATCGTGGTGGAAGATATTCTTGACACCGGCTTGACCTTGACGGTGCTGAAGAAGCTGTTGCTGGCGCATCAGCCGCGATCATTAAAGATCGCCGCTCTGCTCGATAAGCCTTCGCGGCGCAAGCTGCCGCTGCAAGGCGATTACGTAGGGTTCACCATTCCCGACGAATTTGTAGTTGGTTATGGGCTTGACTACGCAGAGCGCTATCGGAATCTCCCGGACATTTGCATCGTGCCCAGGTAAACCCCGCGTGATGGAATTGCCCTGAAAAGCTGGCTGTTATCATACCAATCGAATGGGGTCCGTTCTGAAGAAACGCGAAAGGCAGATTCACATCGAACCGTTGCTGCTCGAGGTCGCCGATGTGATGGCGACTTCGCTCGACCTGGATACGACTTTACGCCGTATCGCGGAGGTGGTGCGAAAGGTTATCGATTACGAGATTTTCGCAATCCTCCTGCTGAATGAAAAAACCCAGGAACTGCGTTTTCGTTTCCAGATCGGATATCCGCAGCAATTTGCAGAACGGGCGCGAATCAAAGTAGGGGAAGGCGTCACTGGGCTGGCAGCACAGTCGCGACGCGCGATCCTCATCGACGATGTAACCAAAGAGTCGACCTACATCGCTGCCGTCCCCAATGTGCGCTCAGAATTAGCGGTGCCCCTGACCACAAAGAACGGGGTGATTGGAGTCATCGATCTGGAAGCCCGCGATCCAGGCTATTTCAACGAAGAGCACAAGCGTCTGCTGACGTTGATCGCTTCGCGCATGGCGGCCGGGATTGAAAACGCACAACTTTATACCCGTACCACGCGGCAGGCGCGCATTCTTCTTGTCCTGAACGAAATTGCACGCGAGCTCAGCTCAATTCTGAATCTCGACGAACTGCTGAGCCGGATAGCGGAACTGTTGCGGCGGCTTATCGACTACCAGATGTTTAGCATCCTTCTTGTCGATCCGACAGGAGAGAAGCTGCAGCACCGGTTTTCCTTGCGCTTCAACGAAAACGTTCACACCAAGGGAGACATAGCGCTGGGGAAAGGGCTGGTTGGATACGCAGCGC
Source organism: Candidatus Sulfotelmatobacter sp. (assembly GCA_030044775.1). Taxonomy (GTDB): domain Bacteria; phylum Acidobacteriota; class Terriglobia; order Terriglobales; family Acidobacteriaceae; genus Sulfotelmatobacter. The sequence goes on from JASICF010000481.1 coordinate 4,496, forward strand.
AGACGCGGCAGGCCGTCCTGGTTGCCGACGTCAGCAAGGACCCGCGCTACATCGAAGGCAACCCGGAAACGCGCTCGGAACTGGCCGTACCTTTGATCTATAAAGACAAGGTGATCGGAGTGCTGGACCTGGAACACACGCGGCGAGGCTTTTTTACCGACGATCACCGCCGCACCATGATGACTTTGGCTGCGCAAGTTGCCATCGCAATCGAGAATGCGCGTCTTTACGAAGAGATAGCCAGGCAGGAGCGGCGACTCGAGCGCGATCTGGCACTGGCGCGCGAACTGCAAATGAGGCTTTTGCCTCAGGCGTTGCCGAAGGTGAAACATCTCGACCTTGCCGCGAAATTCAGCCCGGCGCGGGCCATTGGCGGGGACCTCTACGATTTCATTCCTTATTCGCTTTCGCGTCTCGCAATGGTGGTCGGAGACGTGAGCGGCAAAGGTGCGCCTGCGGCAATTTATGCGGCACTGGTCAGCGGGATTCTGCGCTCGCATGCGCCCATCGAGCCCGGCCCCGCCGAAATGCTGTCGGCGGTGAATCTGTCGCTGGCGGAGCGCCGTATTGAAGCGCAGTTCGTATCGCTCATTTACGCGGTCTGGGACGATGAACAGCGCACGCTGCTTGTGGCAAACTC
>JASICF010000482.1 GCA_030044775.1 Candidatus Sulfotelmatobacter sp.
ATGCGTGAACCTTCCATCACGCAGCCGGGGCGAATGAGAACGCCGTCCGCGATTTCACAATCGCGAATGACGGAGTAGGAACGAATGCGGCAGTTCGCGCCAATGCGTGAGTGACCGAGAATCTGCACGAACGGCTCGATTACGGTGTCGGCGGCGATTTCGACGTCACTGTCGATTACACAGGTTGCCGGATAGAAAATCGTAACGCCGTCGGCCATGAGCTGCTGGCTTTTGCGCAGGCGCATGTGATGGTCGAGGAGGGCAAGTTCGGCGCGGTTGTTAGCGCCGAGAATTTCGGCGGCATCCTCGGTTTTCCAGGCAACGACGCGCTGCCCGGCTTTTCGCAGCACGGATGCCATGTCGGTGAGGTAGTACTCGGCGTGGGGGTTTGCCGTTGAAAGCTTGTCGATGTTCGAAAAGAGCTGCGGCACGGAGAAGACATAGAAACCGGCATTGATTTCCCGAATCCTTTTCTGCGCCGAACTCGCGGATTTCTCTTCGACGATAAATTTGACTTCAGACGAGGGGGCATTCTTTCGAATTACACGGCCGTAGCCGGTCGGGTCGGCGAGATCGGCGCTGAGCAGGGTCATGGCGGCCCGCTGGTCGAGATGAAAGTTGAGCAGGGCTGCGATGGTTTGCGGCGTGATTTGCGGCGCATCACCGGAGAGAACGATGACGTGGTCGTAGGGCGAGAGCGCAGCGCGGGCGACTATCAAGGCGTGGCCCGTGCCGCGCTGCTCGGATTGCAGAATGAAATTTGCTTTCGTGTCGGCGACAGCGGCGCGGACGCGATCGGCTCCGTGGCCGATAATCGCAAAGACATCTTCGGGCGGCACGACGCGGGTCGCGGAGGCGATGACGTGAGTCAGAAGCGGCTTGCCGCCGACTTCGTGCAGCACCTTGGGGAGCTGCGACTTCAAGCGCGTACCTTTGCCGGCAGCCATGATCGCAATGGCGACGCGAGGCGCAGAAGGCGATGCGCTTCTTGGGGAAGTCCCGCGTGCAGTTTTCTTCATTCGACTCAATATACCTTGAGGCGGGAGGATTCGGCACGAAGGGTATCAGGAGTTTTACGACGGACTGCGATGCGTCCCACAACCCGGTACCACCACATGGCTTAAATCCCTCAGAGGCTGAAGCCACAGTTTAAGTGGGATTACGCGGCGCGGCTGGAAGCCGCGCCCTTTCAATGCTATTTCCGAGACGAGTTCTGGCTGTTTCATGCGTAAGGGAAGTAAAATTCACAAGCGGTCGGAGTTAAAACTAAACGAGGTGCGCGCACAGATGCCAAAATATGTCATTGAAAGGGAAATTCCGAATGCCGGAAGTTTGACCCAGGAGCAGATTCAGGGAATTTCGCAGAAGTCGTGCGGAGTGCTGAAAAATCTGGGACCACAGATTCAGTGGGTGGAAAGTTTTGTCACACAGGACAAAATCTATTGTGTTTATATTGCGCCGAATGAAGCGATGGTGCGGGAACATGCGAAGCAGGGCGGATTTCCGGCGAACCGGGTTTCGGAAGTAAAACGCATGATCGATCCGACTTCGGCTGAAGCATAATCCACGATTAGTGCAGTTTGATTTTGTGATAAGGATGCGAGCCGTTCGCGCGGTTGTCTGGCGGCGCGAACAGCGCGCCGCATCGCGCGGCTCGCTCAGGCCCTTCGCTGCGCAACAGAAGCTTGCTCAGGATGACAATCATCATGCCAGCGATTTGGCTTTAGAGGCCGAGGCCACCATCGACGGCGAGAATCTGGCCAGTGATAAACTGCGGAGCGTTGGCGAAAAACAAGACGGCGGCTGCAATCTCGTCGTCGCGGCCGTTGCGCAGCATGGGAGTTTGTGTCGCCATGCGCTTGAAGAAGGACGCGGCGGATTTGTCGCCGAGATCGATCATGCCGGGGGCGACGGCGTTCACGGCGATTTCAGGCGCGAGGGCTTTGGCCATGACTTTGGTGAGCATGTGCAGCGCAGCTTTGGATGAGCAATAGTGCGCGTGGGTGGGCCACGGGCGCAGTCCGCCAAGCGAACCCATGTTGATGATTTTGGCTTCGATCTGACTCGAACCTTTCGATCCCGGACGCTTGCGGCGCATCCACTTCAAGGCTTCGCGGGAAACGAGAAACGGCCCGCGGGCATTCGAGGCGAAAATGTCATCCCACTGGCGAACGGTGAGGCGTTCGAATTCGGCGCTATTGTAGTTGGCGGCATTGTTGACGAGAATGTCAATGCGGCCGAGTTCGCGGCCGGCTTCTTTCATCATCGACTTGACGCTGGTTTCGTCGGTTATGTCGCAACGGAGCGCAAAGGCGCGGACGCCGAGACCGGCGAGGTCGACAACCGTGCGTTGAGCGTCGCGAGCCGAAGTCAGGAAGGTAATTGCGACATCGGCGCCCGCCTGGGCCAACGCGAGAGCAGAAGCGCGGCCGAGTCGCTTGGCCGCTCCCGTGATAAGGCAGGTTCTGCCGCGTAAAGGTTTGTATTCAGGATCGGGCATTTCGAGATTCTACTCCCGGTCTCTTAATTCCTAGCTCTTATCCCGTCTTGCTCCCAACCTTCACGGAAAATGGACACGTGCTTTCGTGCGGCTTCTTGGCCTATTTTTTGTTGCCAGGGAACGCGGGGCTAACGGTACAATCTCGTCGTGCCGGAGCCCCGACAGGTCGTCGTGTATTCGCGCAAGGGGTGTCACCTTTGCGAGGTGGTCAAAGAAAGCCTGACGAAGCTTTCGCGACGCGGAGGCTTTACCTGGCAGGAAATCGACGTCGACAGCGACGGAGATTTGCGGCGGCAATTCAACGACGAAGTTCCCGTGGTTTTCATCGACGGGCGCAAGGCATTCAAATATCACATGGACGAACGGGAGTTTCTGCGCAGGCTCGTGGGCTGAGATTTGGTGGTGTCCTATCGCAGTGTTAGGACACCGCCTGAGGTCTTTCCAGTTTACTTTCCTTCTAGCAGTCCCGCCGTAAAGTCTGGCTGATCTTCTACAATTGCTGCTGCGATGCCGCTTCCTCAGATGTTGAGAGCCGAGCTATACGCAAATCCCGCGAATGTTTTTCTGCACGATGCGATTCTGGTGTCTTGCCGGAAGCATGGGCAGAAGATTGCGCTGGTCGATAGTTCCTGTGGCCGGCGGGTTACCTACGCCGAATATGGAGAGATGGTCGAAGCGGCTGCGCACGGACTGGTTGCGGGGGGAGTGCGGCCGGGGGAAGTAGTTGCGATCTTTCTGCCGAACTCGTGGGAGTTCTGCGTGGCCTATCACGCGGCGACTTTAGCTGGGGCGATTCCCACGCTGTTGAACCCGACGTACCGGGAGCGAGAGGTGCGGCATCAGCTGGGAAATTCCGGGGCGGCGATGCTGATTACCGATCGGGCGAATATCGAGGGGGTGAGCCTTCCAGGATTGCCGAGGTTGCGAAAAGTGTATTGCACGCGAGAACAGGCTAGTGGAAGCCAGGCGTTTGGCGATCTTCTCAAGCCGGTGAGCGGTAAACTGCCTGCGCCTGAGCAAAGTTCAGATGAGACTTTGGCTGCGTTGCCTTACTCGAGCGGCACGACGGGCCTGCCGAAGGGCGTGATGCTTACGCATTTCAATCTGGTCGCCAACATCTATCAATTGCTGGGGCCGAATGCCGTTACGTTGACTCCGGCAGACAACATTCTCTGCTTCCTGCCGCTGTACCACATCTATGGTTTGAACGTGATGTTGAACCCGGCGTTGCTGGTGGGTGCGACGTTGGTGCTAATGCCGCGATTCAATGTTGCGGAGCTAAGTTCGGTGTTGGTGGCCGAATCGATTTCGATGATGCCGCTGGTGCCGCCGGCCATGAACGCTCTGTGCCAGGCGGCCGAAGCGGGGCAATTCCCGAAGAATCACACGGTACGTTGGGTGAAATCGGGAGCGGCGCCGCTGGCGCCGGAGCTGCCGAAACGGTTTACGACACTGACTGGGATTCTCGTGCGCCAGGGATATGGCATGACGGAGGCGTCGCCGGTAACGCACGTCGGATTCCTGGAGCCGGAGTTTTATCGGCCGGATTCGATAGGGCGTCCTGTGGCCCAGACCGATTGCCGTGTAATGGCGATTGATGGAGCGACCGATAATTCGTGCGAGGTTGCGACGGGCGAACCGGGCGAGCTGGTGATGCGCGGACCGCAATTCATGAAAGGTTATTGGAACGAGCCGGAGGCGACGGCAGCTGCGTTGCGCGACGGATGGTATTGGTCGGGCGATATTGTGACGCGTGATCAGGAGGGGTTTTATCGCGTAGTCGATCGGCGCAAGGAGATGATCAAGTACAAAGGGTTTCCGGTTGCGCCGGCGGAGGTGGAAGCGGTGCTACTGGAGCATCCGGCCGTGCGGGAATGTGGAGTGGTGGGCCGTGCGGATGCGTGCGCGGGAGAAATTCCGGTCGCATTTATTACAGTGCGCGATGGATTTGTGACAGGCACGAAGTTGCAGGACGAGTTGTGCGCATTCGTTGGCGAACGCCTTACTCACTACAAGCAGCCGCGGGAAGTGCATTTTGTGGATGTTGTGCCAAAGACGGCGTCGGGAAAGATTCTGCGCCGCGAGCTGCGGCAGATGATACGGTGATGGCTCGTTTTGCGGATCGGGGTTTCGGGCGCACCCAGTGACTTAAGATTTAAGATCCCCAAGTCGCATGCCAACCTTGCGTAAGCAGATTATTTCTGGGTCGAAGTGTCTTTCTGCGGGGGATTTCCCGCCAGTTGTTTTGTGCTGAAAAAACTCCAGATGGTTTCGTCGGCGTTGATCGCGTTGCTGGTTTTTCCGACCTCTTTCTCCGAAGTGTATTGCTCGCCTCCAGGCCAGGTGTTTCCTCCATTCTTGATGCTGTAAAGCGCGACCTGCGCATCCTGACCACAGCCGCTGTACGTGTAGACTTTGGTGTCCTTGCTCCCTTTTTCCTTCTGCAGAGGGGGGATTTTGGTCTGAGCGGGCTTTTCTCCACAGTGATCGAATTTTGCCCAGGATTCGGCGGTGCTATCGGCGGAAAGCACATGGAAGTGTCCGGGCTTATAGGTGCCGCTGTCGTAGGGGACGATGGGATCGTCGGTGCCGCTGATGAAAAGCGCTGACACCGGGCGGGATGGCAGACAGATCATTTTCTTGGGAAACGCCGCGCCAACGACCGCAATTGCGGCTACGCGATCGCCGATGTCGCAACCGACGCGCTCGGCCATGAAACCGCCGCCGCCAAGGCCGGTGGCGTAAATGCGGTGGATATCGACTGAATATTTGAGAGGAAGCTGATCGAGCAACTGATTGAGGAAGGTGACGTCATCGGCGGGCTCCTGATGGTTCCGCGAATCGTTCGGGTTTTCGCCGCCGTTCTGGCCACCGTTGGGGTAACCACCGCCGCCGGGATATCCCCAACCGCGCCGGCCATAGCCGCGACGCGGCTGGTAGGCGGGCTGCTCTTCGGATTTCACGCCGACATTCCACTCTCCGCGCACAGCGATGGGATAGACGGCGATGACGCCATCTTTATCGGCGAGCAGATTGAAGTGCGTCAAGCGCGCCATGTCATCGGCGTCCTGATTTTGAGCGTGGAGAACGATTACGACTGGATAATGCTGGGCCTGGCTGTAGCCTGACGGCAGATGTACGACGAAGCTCCGGGTGACATTTTCGACCTCGATTGTTTCCTGCGTTTCCTGGCCTCGCGCAGAAGAGCAAAGCACGAACGCGGCAAAGCAGATGACGACCACCAATGCCGGGTGCCGAAGGCAGGACGGCAGGAAACTCAGGGTTCGATTCATTGCGGCAAATCCTTACGATGACGTGACTTTACCAGCCGACAGCTGGCCTGTTATTGGCGTATGAACTCTAGAGTACGCGAGCGGTTGCTAGCTGAAGGCGCAAATTTTGCAAAGATTTGTAAGCGGAGGAAAGGAAAAGGGAACTTTCCGAAGGGACACGCGTATCAGGAGATGCGGGGGAGAATGGCGGCAGAATTCTGAGGCTGATTCGGAAAGGAGACATTATGGACAACAGTTTCTTGGGGCTGGTGGCGATCGTTCTGATTTTCGGCATGCCGATGGCGCTTATGTACACCTGCTACCGGATACGGAAGCTGAGAACGGATGAGCGGATGGCGGCACTAGCGCGGGGAGTGGATGTGCCGATGGTGCCGGAGCTTTCGGAAGGAGCGCGTTCGCGGCGGTGGGGGATTCTTCTGGTCGCGGCTGCGCTGGGGTACATCGCGACTTTCATGCTGATTGGGCGGGTTGAACCGGATGCCCTGACGGCGGCAGCGTTTGGCATCATTCCCCTGGCGATTGGAATTGGCTTCTTCGTGGATCACGCGCTCATCCGGCGCGATGCGCGAGTCTCAGGATAATCTGAGGCGGAAGATTAGCGAACGTCTATTGGCCGGCAAGAAATTTGTATTGCGCATCGGTCAAGGGGACGACGCTCAACCGTCCTTGCCGAACTAGTGGGGAATCGGCGAAAAGCTTATTCGATTTGATCTCGGCGAGCGTGATCGGGCGCGGCAGCGGTTGCTCGACTTTAATTTTTACCTGTGGATTTTTGGGGTCAGCGGCATCGACTGAAACCACCGACGCGCTGCC
>JASICF010000483.1 GCA_030044775.1 Candidatus Sulfotelmatobacter sp.
GATGGCTGACGGTTTGACAGGGTTCGGTGCGGCTGTAGAATAGAAATGATTTCCTGACGCGGCGGCCTCAAGGCCGCCGCTGCTTTGTCCAGATTGCCATCGTGGCGGAATTGGCAGACGCGCATGGTTCAGGTCCATGTACCGGCAACGGTGTGGGGGTTCGAGTCCCTTCGATGGCACCAAGTCGATAAGGTTTAGTGGTGACTGAGGTCCTTCGCTACGCTCAGGATTTCGCCAGCGGGCTGCCGCTGCGCTCCCGCCCGCTAAGCGGCTCAAGTTCGAGTCCCTTCGATGGCACCAAGATTCCGCGAGGTCCTTCGCTACGCTCAGGATTTCGCCAGCGGGCTGCCGCTGCGCTCACGCCCGCTAAGCGGCTCAAGTTCGAGTCCCTTCGATGGCACCAAGTCGATAAAGTTTAGTGGTGATTGAGGTCCTTCGCTACGCTCAGGATTTCGCCAGCGGGCTGCCGCTGCGCTCCCGCCCGCTAAGCGGCTCAAGTTCGAGTCCCTTCGATGGCACCAAATGGTTTTCACAGCGTTGCCCTCTTTACTGACGTAAACTCTTGCTATGAAAACTATGGTCCGCAGGAATCAAAGGTTTCTTTTTCTGCTCGTGTCTGTTTTGGCGCTCTCGGCAATTTCTTCTGCACAGAAGCTGGCCATCACGATCGATGATCTGCCCTTAAACGGATCGCTGCCGACGGGAGTTACGCGGGCACAGACCACAAAAGATGTTTTGGCGGTCCTGAAAAAACGGCATGTACCTCCCGTCTACGGATTCGTCAACGCGAAGAAACTGGAGGGCAGCCAGGACGGTGCCGAAGCGCTGAAGCTGTGGGCTGCGAAGGAACCAGTGGGAAATCACACGTACTCGCACATGGATCTCGAGCAAAATAGCGCCGAGGCATTTGAGCGCGAAATTGAAGAAAACGAACCGGTGCTGGAGTTGCTCGATCCGAATAATCATTGGCGTTGGCTGCGCTATCCCTATCTGCGTGAGGGAGACACGGTCGAAAAACGGCGCGCTGTCCGGGCTTACCTGGGGGCCCACGGATACCGGATTGCGCAGGTTACGCTCGACTGGGAAGACTACTTGTGGAATACGGCCTATGCGCGCTGCGTGGAGAAGAAAAATCAGAACTCGATCGCCTGGCTGCGAACGAGTTATTTAAGCACAGCCTCGGAATTTCTCGACCTAGGGCGCGAACAGTCGAAACTGATTTTCGGCCGTGAAATTAACTATGTGCTGCTCATGCACCTGGGAGCGTTCAGCAGCACGATAGTTCCCGACGCGCTGGACTTGCTTCACAAAAAGGGATTTCAGCTTGTAACGCTGGAAGAAGCGGAAAGCGATCCGGCATATGAGACTGACCCGGATGTGGGCCTGCACGATGCGGGGACATTGCTCGATCAGATGATGCAGGTGAAGCAGATCAACTATCCTCCGCATGCGGAAAAGCCCTACAAAGAAATTGAGGCAGTCTGCCGATAGCTGCATTTGCGCATGCCTGCGCAAGATTGGTGCGGAGCCGTGCAGCGAGCTTTCGGCCCGGCCGGCACGCCTTCCCGTATAATTCAGGCACTTGCTATGCCTGTCTCTCTGGACCAAATCCTGCACGCGACGCGGGGAAAAGTTGCAGCTGCAAAGCGGACGGCTAATCTGCGCGAACTGGAGCGGCGGGCGGAACAGCATGTTCCGCGCGGCTTTCGGCGCTCTCTGGAAGTGAAAAGTAGGGCCGGTGTGGCGATCATCGCCGAATTGAAGAAAGCGTCGCCCTCGAAAGGACTGATCCGGGCCAATTTTTGTGCAGACGAACTGGCGCAGGATTTGGAATCGGCCCTGGCTGCGGCCCTTTCCGTCTTGACCGATGAAGAATTCTTTCAAGGGTCGCTCGAGAATTTGCGAAAGGCCTCGGCGGCTACGAAGCTACCCTGCTTGCGAAAAGATTTTATTGTCGATGAATTTCAAGTGCTCGAAGCGAGGGCGAACGCGGCGGATGCGGTTTTGCTGATCGTGGCGGCGCTGAGCGATGCGGAACTCACTCGACTGGTTTGCCGTGCGCAGTCGTTGCGGTTGGACATCCTGTGTGAAGTGCATGATGAAGATGAACTGCGGCGCGCGATTGACGCGGGATGCGACTTGATTGGAGTGAACAGCCGCGATTTGCGAACGTTCAAGGTTGATCCGGAGACGGCATTCCGGTTGGCCGAAAAGATTCCTGAAAGCGTTCTTAGCGTGGCGGAAAGTGGAATTCGCTCGGCGGAAGACATTGCGCGCTTGCGGTCGGCAGGATATCAGGCGTTTCTGATTGGAGAGTCGCTGATGCGGGCGGAGCGACCGGGAGAAATGTTGCGGGAGCTGGTCGCGGGCTCGGAGTTGAGGGTTCACAGTGGTCGGTGAGAATTCCTTTTCAGACACCACACAGATGTGAAGCTTTGAGGGATCCTTCGACTTCGATGTTGCTGCTTCGCGAAGCGAAGCAACATCTTCGCTCGGGATGACAGTTGCATGACTTGGATCAAGATTTGCGGGACGACGAATCTGGAAGACGCACTGCTGGCGTGCGACGCTGGAGCGGATGCGGTGGGGTTTGTGTTTTACGAGAAGAGTCCGCGGTGCGTAAGCGTGGAGACAGCGCGAGAGATTTGCGCGAAGCTGCCTGAGAGCGTGGAAAGAGTGGGAGTGTTTGTGAATGAGCCTCCCGAGCGAGTGTCGGTGGTCGCGGATAAAGTGGGCCTTACCGCGGTCCAGTTTCATGGCGACGAGCACCGGAACCCCGCGAAGTACGTGGTCAATCGGAATGCCTTTTTCTGCCTACCGGCCGTTGAGACCGTACGTGAGTGGAAAAGTGGCGTCCTTATGACATTTCGCGACTTCCCCAATCTGGCGGGTGTTTTGCTGGATTCTGGCACGCGAGAGGAGCGCGGCGGAACCGGCAAGACGTTTGGCTGGGGTGAGGCGCATTCATTGGTTTCGGCCATCGGCACGCTGCACCCCGTTGTCGTGGCTGGCGGACTTACGCCTCTGAATGTGGGATGGGCAGTCGAGCTTCTGAGGCCCTGGGGCGTGGATGTGGTATCCGGAGTGGAAACGAGTCCGGGGAGGAAAGATCCCGGGAAGGTGCGTGCGTTTGTAAACGCAGTCCGAGAAATAGACCGGAAGGCGAGTTAGGTATGGCGACTGCTTCACGAACCGCAAAGATTCTTAACCGGGAACCCGGCCGTTTTGGTGTGTACGGCGGCCGCTATGTTCCCGAGACTTTGATGGCCGCGCTGGAAGAACTGGAGCGCGAATATGAAAAGGCAAAGCGGGACAAAAAGTTTCAGAGTCGATTAGAGGAATTACTCCGCACCTACGCCGGGCGTCCGACTCCGCTCACATTGGCACGTCGGCTGACGCAACAGTTGGACGGGGCAAAAATCTATTTGAAGCGCGAAGACCTGCTGCACACGGGCGCGCACAAGATCAATAACTGTCTGGGGCAGGCGCTGCTGGTGGAGCGCATGGGCAAGCGGCGGGTGATCGCCGAAACCGGTGCGGGCCAGCACGGAGTGGCGACGGCGACGGTGTGTGCACTGTTTGGGTTTGAATGCGTGGTCTACATGGGCACCGAGGACATGCGGCGGCAGGAGTTGAATGTCTTCCGCATGAGATTGCTTGGGGCCGAGGTGCGCGGAGTGGATTCCGGTTCGCGGACTTTGAAGGATGCGATTAATGAAGCCATGCGCGATTGGGTGACGAATGTGCGAACGACGCATTACCTGCTGGGAAGCGTTCTGGGAGCGCATCCGTATCCTACGATGGTGCGGGATTTTCATCGCGTGATCGGGCGGGAAGCGCGGAAACAGATTTTGACGGCGGAAGGAAAACTTCCGACGGCAGTGATCGCCTGCGTTGGCGGGGGGTCGAATGCGATCGGAATTTTTTACGAGTTCATTAAGGACAAGAAGGTTCGTTTGATCGGCGTTGAGGCGGGCGGTCGCGGCGAGGCGCTTGGGGAACATGCGGCTCGGTTTCGCGGAGGTTCGCCAGGAGTTTTGCAGGGGACTTACTCGTATGTGCTGCAGGATGCGGCAGGACAGATTGCGACTACACATTCGGTTTCTGCGGGCCTCGATTATCCTTCGATTGGGCCGGAGCATGCGAGCTTGCGGGATTCGGGACGGGCGGAGTACGTTCCTGCGTCGGATGCCGAAGCGCTGGAGGCGACAACTCTGCTAGCGCGGACCGAGGGAATCATTCCAGCGCTGGAATCGGCTCATGCGGTCGCGGAGGTGATGAAGCGCGCGCCAAAGATGAAAAAGTCGGAAGTCGTGATCGTGAACATTTCCGGCCGCGGCGACAAGGATATTGGAATCTTGCGGGAGAACTTGAAGATCGATTGAGGGGTTTGTGAGTTTGCAATTTCCGATTGGCGATTCGTTTGGCTCTTCAGTCGGCAATCGAAAATCGACAACCTGAGCCTTCGCATGCCTCTAGCTTTCTACAACAAGCCGGGCCTCGTTGCGTATGTGACGTGCGGCGATCCCGATCTGGCGACCACCCGGAAGATCGTTCTTGCCGCGATCGGGGCGGGAGCGGACGT
>JASICF010000484.1 GCA_030044775.1 Candidatus Sulfotelmatobacter sp.
GCACAGGAACCAGCGGTCCAATCGGCATCGCATCGCAGGATGGTTTCAGCAATACGGTGACGCTGAGCTGCGCGGGGATTTTCGGAAGCGACAGTTGCAGCGTAGTGCCTTCGACGGTGAGTTCATTCCCGGCAACGGCTACGCTCACGGTGAATGCCGCAAACGCTGCCGCCGGGGCTTATCAGATTGCAGTGCAAGGCACAGCTGGATCGATCACAAACACCTACGAAGTGCCGGTCGATGTGGGCGATTACACGATTTCGGGAACTCAAACTCTTTCTGTGTCCCCTGCCGGCTCAGGGACAGCCAACCTCAAACTGACATCCAGCTACGGGTATAGCGGCCAGATCAACGCCACTTGCGATGCATTGGCATTGGCCGGCACGCAATGCACGCTCAATCCGGCAAACCCGATTGCCATTAACGCTGACTCCGCCACATCTCTGCAGGCTTCATTCAATATCACCAATAATGCCGCTCCCGGCACCTATGACATCAAGATCGAGACCCAGGACATTTCCGGCGAACCGAACCACACCTGGACTATCAGCCTCAGCGTTTCGCAGGGTTTCACCTTGAGCACGCCCACTCCCTCGAGCCAGACGATCACGCCAGGGGAATCTGCCAACTACAACTTCAATGTGTTTCCGGTAGGCGCTTCGTTTGCGAACACGGTAAGCTTCTCTTGTTCCGGCGCACCCGCTCCTTGTTCCTTCAGCCCAAGCACGGTGACCCCGGGCAATTCTTCCGCGGCGGTTGTTATGACGATCAGCACCGTGGCAAGCTCAGCCGATCTCCTTCACCTGCAGCCGGGCAGCAGAGCCATTTTTTATGCTCTTTGGATCGCGCTCCCAGCTCTTGCGCTGCTCGGAACCAAAAGGCGAGCCCAGAAATACAGGAAGTCTGCATGGCCGTTTTCTTCGCTGCTCGCATTGTTTGCGCTGGCGCTGTTGTTGAACTCCTGCGGCGCAGGAGGAACCAACGGCGGTGGTGGAAGCGGCGGGGGTACGACTGGAAACCAGCAGCCAGGGACCAAGCCGGGCACCTACCCAATCACCGTAACAGGTACTTCCGGAGCGATTTCGCACCAGAGCTCTCCCGTTAGCTTGATCGTGAGCGCGCAGTAAGAACGACAGCGGGATCAACCCTGCGTTAAGATCGTGCGTCATGGCCGAATCACGTTACGACGTGGTCATCATCGGCGCCGGCATCGTCGGCCTGGCGGCTGCTCTAGAAGTCAGCAAGCGGTTTCCCAGACTACGGCTGCTTCTGCTGGAAAAAGAAAGCCACGTGGGCCGGCATCAAAGCAGCCACAACAGCGGGGTTATTCACTCCGGCGTCTACTACAAGCCGGGATCGTTGAAAGCCCAATTGTGCGTCGAAGGCGCGCGCGCCATGCTTGCATTCTGCCAAGAACAATCCATCCCTCATCAGGTCTGCGGCAAAGTGATTGTGGCCACCGACGAAGCGGAATTTCCCGGCCTTACAAGGTTGCAGCGGCGAGGAGAGGCGAACGGATTGACCGGGCTGCGCCTGGTCGGCCGGGAGGAACTGCGCGAAATCGAGCCCCACGCCAACGGGTTGCGCGCTCTGCTGGTTCCTTCCACGGGCATCACCGATTATCTGAAGGTCTGTGAGAGGTATGCGGAAATCATCCTTGAGCAGGGCGGCAGTATTCTCACTTCGACGGCAGTTATCGGGCTCAAGACTTATTCCGGCGAGGTTTCGGTGGAGACGAATCGCGGCGCATTCCTGGCCGGTTCCGTGATCAACTGCGCCGGACTATTCAGCGACCGCATCAGCCGGATGGCAGGGAGTGAGCGGGAAATCATGATCGTTCCTTTTCGCGGCGAATACTATGACCTTGTCCCGGAGCGCTCCTCATTAGTGCGGGCGCTCATCTACCCGGTTCCCGATCCGCGTTTTCCATTTCTCGGCGTCCACTTCACCAGGCGAGTCGCCGGAACTGTGGATGCCGGGCCGAACGCGGTTCTGGCATTTCACCGTGAGGGCTATCGACGCCGCGATTTTAATTTGCGCGACCTCTGTTCATCGTTGGCTTTTCCCGGTTTTTGGCGAATGGCGGCAAAACACTGGTGGAGCGGGCTGGATGAATTCCGGCGCTCGTTTTCCAAGTCTGCCTTTGTGCACGCTCTGCAACGATTGGTTCCAGACCTGCGGGAGCAGGATCTGGCGCCGGGTGGGTCCGGGGTTCGCGCACAGGCGCTCCAACGCGATGGAACCCTGGCGGATGACTTCCAATTCGCGCCGTCAGGAAGGTTGCTTCATGTGCTGAATGTACCCTCGCCGGCGGCAACCGCATCATTGCCGATTGGGCGGTCGATCGCCGACCTGGCTGCGCGCAACTTTGGATGGAAATGAGTTGGTTTCCCGCTTCGAGTTCGAGCGAGGGAAAATCGGAGATGCGCCGCTCTTAGACGCGGGCCCGGCGAGCCAGTTCCTTTACCGGCGCGGCGGGCCTCTTCACTTCCGGCTGCGTCTTAGGAATGGCTGGATTCGGAATGGCTGGATTTTCAATTCGCGGTGCTTCTGGAGTTCTGATTTGAGCCGACGGCGATGTGGACTGAGCCGGTTCACCAAACATTCCGCGGACATTAAAAGCGTAGAGGACTACTTCGACCCGGCTGGAAACCCCGAGTTTGTCGAAGATACGGAACAGGTAATTCTTGACTGTGTGTTCGGTCAGCTTCAGCCTTTTGGCGATCTCGCGATTCGTCAAACCTTCGGCGACGCACTGAACGACGTCATGCTCGCGCTTGGAGAGGATGGCATCGCCGCGAGAATCCACCATTCGCATGGCCGGAGCCTGGCGCAAAGCCTGCAGCAGGTAGCGCAACTGCGCGCTGTTGGCCCATATCTGCCCCTGGTGAACGCTGCGAATGCACTTGGCTAATGCCTTCGACGATTCACTGCGGGAAAACACGCCTTGCGCGCCGCTGCGGAAAGCATCCACGACTGCGCTGGGCGTAGCAGCGTCCATCAGCAAAACGATTTTGGTATCTGCGCACGAAGAACGCACCCGCCGCGCGATTTCAAATCCCAGCGTTGCCGATCCTTCCAGGGCCGAACTGAGCAACAGAACGTGAGGCTTGCGCTGCGCAATCGCCTCGCCGAGAGCGTGCCCTTTGGGATCGATCCCGACAATATCGAATTCGCGCTCCTGCGCCAGCGCCTCGGCTAGCAACTGGCTAGCCATGCGCGTGCTTTCGGCAGCAAGGACGCGTATTTTCTGGGAATCTTCCCGCGAGACATCGAGAGTTTGAGGCATTCTTTCTTCATCTCCATACTGATGGCGGGTAAGCGATGCACTCTTCCAAGGAGGATTACCCAAACCGATCCGTTCCCACATCACGGAATCCACGAGTGAGTTTTCGCTCCGACACCAGAGGAAGGGATTTGCAAAGAGATCAATATTGGCTTCGCGAACGGCTGACCCATCTCCATCGAACGGCAGGTGTTAACCCGAAGACTTTAGTCTGCCCCCCGATGCCCGTAAAGGACACGTGAGTCCCAAGACTAATGCGTTCTTGACAGGCCGCGGGAGGCAGATTCGATGGACCAGATTCGACGACGAAGCGCTTCATTGGCAAACACATGCAGGCGAGCGCATGGCTCCGGCGGTAACCTGGGCGAGGTTACCCTCCGCCCAAAGCCAACTAGGGTAGAAGGTCTCCTTGACGCGGGTTGCATAGTAAGGAGATATTGATAAAACAAGCAGCGTGCTCTACCCACTCCCCACGACAATTCACAGCACTTCTACCTGCGGCAAAGGAGCAATACTTTGGTTCTTAGCAAACCCGATTTTGACGTAGCCATTATTGGCGGCGGACCAGCAGGCGGCTCCATGGGCGCCTACCTCGCGAAAGCGGGGGTTAATTGCGTTGTTTTTGAGCGTGAGTTGTTTCCTCGCCCGCACGTGGGCGAGTCGCTCGTTCCTTCTTCGATGCGGGTGTTCCGCGACCTCGATTTCCTCGGGCAAATGGAAGAAGCCAAGTTCCCGCACAAATTCGGCGCAGCCTGGACGGCCGAAGATCAGGGCGCTTATGAAATGAACTTTCAGGGGGGCTTCAAGGAAGATAAAGACCAGATCAACCCTGAATCGTATGTGGACATTCGGTTCAACGAGCGGGAACAAGATGGCGTCGACCGCGAATATACCTATCACGTCGATCGCAGCAAGTTTGACCTGATGCTGCTCCAGCACGCCAACAAGCTGGGAGCGGCCGTCTACGAAGGCGTAAAGGTCAAGGAAGTGGATTTTGGCCCGAAAGAGCCGATCATCCGCTTCAACATGGGTTCGAAGGAAATGGGAGTCAGCGCGAAGATGGTCATCGATTGCAGTGGACGGCAAACCTTCCTGGGCAATCAGATGAAGCTGAAGATCAAAGATCCGGTATTCGATCAATACGCGATCCACACCTGGTTTGACGGTTACGACCGCAGGGCATTCGCCAAGAAAGACAGCCAACTGGATTTCATTTTTATTCACTTCCTTCCCATCTCGAACACCTGGATCTGGCAGATTCCCATCACCAACTCGGTCACGAGCATCGGGGTGGTCACGCAAAAAAAGAATTTTGCGAAATCGCGGCAAGATCGGGAGCAATTTTTCTGGGAAGCCGTTGGTACTCGCCCTTTGCTGCGCGAAAAGCTGAAGCAGTCGGACCAGATGAGTCCCTTCAAGGACGAAGGCGACTACAGCTATGCCATGAAGCAACTTTGCGGCGACCGATTCATGCTGGTGGGCGATGCGGGCCGCTTTGTGGATCCGATTTTCTCTACCGGGGTCAGCATCGCGCTCAACAGCTCACGCTTCGCGCATAACAACGTTTTGCGCGCGCTGGAAAGCAACGATTTTTCTCGCGAGAGCTTTGCCGACTACGAAACCACGCTTCGCCGCGGCACGAAGAACTG
Source organism: Candidatus Sulfotelmatobacter sp. (assembly GCA_030044775.1). Classification (GTDB taxonomy): domain Bacteria; phylum Acidobacteriota; class Terriglobia; order Terriglobales; family Acidobacteriaceae; genus Sulfotelmatobacter. The sequence continues at coordinate 4,936 of JASICF010000484.1, forward strand.
GTACGAATTCATCTCCGTCTATTACCGGTTGAACGTTCTCTTCACCTACTTTGTAGGAGATCCGCGGTATCGCCTGGATGTGCTGAAACTGCTACAAGGCGATGTCTACGACGATGCGGCGCCGCCGGTGCTCGACAAAATGAAGAAGATGGTTGCCGAAGTCGAGCAGAATCCGAAACACCCGTGGCACAAGCTGCTCGGCGATATGACGGTGGACGCCTTCAAACAGGCAAGCCAATAAGATTTTTTTTACGTTTCAAACGTAATCCTCGGGAGGAAGCATTGGTTATCACGAAGCCAGATTTTGATGTTGCCATTATCGGCGGGGGCCCGGCCGGATCTTCCATGGGCGCGTACCTCGCGAAAGCGGGGGTTAATTGCGTTGTTTTTGAGCGCGAGTTGTTCCCGCGCCCGCATGTGGGCGAGTCGCTGGTTCCCTCTTCTACCCGGGTATTTCGTGACTTGGATTTCCTGCCACAGATGGAAGCTGCGAAGTTTCCTCACAAGTATGGCGCGGTGTGGACGACCGACGACCACAAAATGCCGTATTCTCACGATCTCGAGGGATTGGGCGCCGATTGCAACGTCGATATCCGCTTCGATGAACGCGAACAGGCCGGAGTCAACAAGAATCACACCTACCACGTAGACCGCGGCAAATTCGATCTCCTGCTCCTGCAGCACGCCAACAAGCTCGGCGCGAGCGTCTATGACGGCATCAAGGTGAGCGCCGTTGACTTTGGCCCGAAGGAACCCATTGTTCGCTTCAATATGGGATCGAAGGAGATGAGCGTCAGCGCAAGAATGGTGGTGGACGCCAGCGGCCGCAACACCTTCCTCGGCAACCAACTGAAGCTCAAGGTGCAGGATACGGTGTTCGACCAGTACGCCATTCACGCGTGGTTCGACGGTTACGACCGCAAAGTATTTGCCAAGCGTGACGTCAATCTCGATTACATCTACATCCACTTCCTGCCGATTTCGAATACCTGGATCTGGCAAATCCCGATCACGGACTCAGTTACCAGCATCGGAGTCGTGACGCAGAAGAAGAACTTCGCCAAGTCCAAAGAAGACCGCGAAAAGTTTTTCTGGAGCTCGGTCGGAACACGGCCGAGGATCGAGGAAACCCTGCGCAAGGCTGACCGTATCCGTCCTTTTAAAGATGAGGGCGATTACAGCTACGCCATGAAGCAGCTCTGCGGCGACCGGTTCATGCTGGTGGGCGATGCCGGACGGTTCGTTGACCCAATCTTTTCCACCGGCGTCAGCATAGCGCTGAACAGTTCGCGCTTCGCGCACAAAGACATTATCGCCGCGCTTGAAAAAAACGATTTCTCGCGGCAGAGTTTCGCCACTTATGAAGACACTCTGCGCCGGGGAACGAAGAACTGGTACGACTTCATCACCGTGTACTATCGTCTCAACGTGCTCTTCACGTATTTCCTTAACGATAAACGGTATCGGCTGGATGTCTTAAAACTCCTGCAAGGCGACGTTTACGACGATGCCACGCCGCCGGTGCTGGAAAAAATGCGCACCATGGTCACTGAGGTCGAAAAGAACGAGAAGCATCCCTGGCACAAGCTGCTGGGCGACCTGACCGCGAATGCATTTAGTCCGCAGGCCTAATGGGAAGAAAATGGACAGGAACTCCCGGATCCATCCCGCCGGGATTTCCTGTAGTATGATGGCCGCCATCGCGTCGCAAGACGGCATCAATTCAGTCAAGCGAAAATGTCGAGCACCGGCAAAAATTTCGTTTTCGCCTACTCCTTCCTAGTGATCTTGCCGCTCGTCGGTCTCGCCGGCGTTTTGCGCTCCGGCCGCACTCTGCAAGCGCCCGCGACCATCGATGGAGCGTGGACTGTAAGTCTCGATTCGCCGCAGAATAATTCGACAGTATGCGCGAATGTGGTTGCCGCACTGGCGGAAAAACCTCTCTCGATTTCTCAATCGGGCACTGGCTTTGTGCTAAGTGTTCCGGGCAACCCTCCGCTTGAAGGATCCGGCACTCTCGCAGGGAAGACACTGCGCGCATCTTTCGAGCGCACCGGAGGATTTTGCGGGGGACATGCGGCAACGTTAATCGGCAGTCTTAACCAACAAGCGGGAACCCTGACGGGTACTCTTGCGGTTGCAGACTGCCCATCCTGCGCGCCGGTAGCGTTCCTTGGCCAACGTGCGATTCCCGGTAAGGGAGGCCACTAATGCTCAACCTGTTCACGCTGGTTTTGCAGATCACGGTGATTCTTGCAGTTTGCCGCCTCGTCGGGAGCCTTTTCCGCAGAATTCATCAGCCTCGCGTTGTGGGTGAAATGTTTGCCGGCATCCTTCTCGGACCTTCCCTTCTGGGCTGGATCGCGCCGCATTTCTCGGCTTACCTCTTCCCTTCATCGAGCCTTGGACCTCTGAATGCCCTGAGCCAGGTCGGGGTTGTCATTTTCATGTTCCTGGTTGGACTGGGAATTAATCCGAAAGAACTCAAGCATCAGAGCCATGCAGCGGTATTAGTCAGCCATGTAAGCATCACGGCGCCTTTCGTGCTGGCTTCCTTACTGGCCCTTTATCTCTACCCAAGACTTTCTAACGACAGCGTTTCCTTTACCAATTTCGCGCTGTTTATGGGCGCGGCGATGAGCATCACGGCTTTTCCGGTGCTGGCGCGGATTCTCACCGAGCGCGACATGACGCACACCCGCCTGGGAACGATCGCGATCGCTTGCGCCGCAGTCGACGACGTGACCGGCTGGTGCATTCTCGCTTACATCGTGGTGCTGATTCGCGCAGCTCATGAATCGACTTCGATCTGGGTCACGATCGGCGGCATTCTGCTTTTCAGCGCAATCATGATTTACGGCGTGCGGTTTCTGCTGCGCGGCTACGAGCATACATTCCAGAAACATGGCGAGATCAGCGAGAACGGCATGGCCTTCCTGATTCTGCTGGCCCTGATCTCCGCGCTGTGCACGGAAAAACTCGGCATCCATCTATTGTTCGGTTCGTTCCTGATGGGCGCGATCATGCCCAAGGAACCGAAATTCGTGCGCTATATCCTGGACCGGTTTGAAACCATCACGATTACGCTTCTGCTGCCGTTATTCTTCGCCTTTACCGGCCTGCGCACAAATATTGGGCTCATGAAAGGGCCGGCGATGTGGTTCTACGCTGCCCTGATTATTCTGGCGGCGACCGTTGGCAAGCTGGGGGGTTCAACCATCGCGGGATGGTTATCGGGAATGCAGGCCAGAGACGCTGCAGGCCTGGGGACTCTGATGAATACGCGCGGCCTGATGGAACTGGTGATTCTGAACATTGGACTGGATGTGAAGGTCATTTCGCCGGCGCTGTTCTCGATGATGGTGTTGATGGCTTTAGTTACGACCTTCATGACGACGCCGGTTCTGGAGATGATTTGCCCAGAGCAGGCCCTCCCGTCAGTGCCGAAGAACGTTTCCGTGTCGAAGGTGGCGCTGCAAGAAATCGCCTGAAAACAAGAGCGGCCCGCATGATGCGAGCCGCACTTCAACCGAAGTTCAGAACGGGTTATGCGCGAGCCCGGCGGCTCGCGTCCTGGAATGATTCCAGGTCTTTCCTGGCGGCGACCTCCTCAATTGTGCGGGATTTCGTGGATTGCGACACCGGGTAAGTCTTGGCGTACTGCACGCAACTGCTATCGGAGCTGGTATTCGATCCCACTAAATCCTTGCGGTACCGAAAGGCGTAGAGCACGACTTCCACACGGCTGGAAACACCCAGCTTGTCGAAGATGCGGAACAGATAGTTCTTCACAGTGTGCTCAGTCAGCCCGAGGCGGCTGGCGATTTCGCGATTGGACAAGCCTTCCGCCACGCAACGAACCACGTCCTGTTCACGCCGCGAAAGGATCGCTTCCTTGCCGGCCTCGATGGCGCTAGCCGGCTCGGATTCGCAAAGGGCTTCCAGCAGAAACCGCAACTCGGTGCTGTTGGCCCAGACTTGTCCCTGGTGCACGCTACAGATGCACTTGGCAAGCAACTTGGGTGATTCGGTGCGGGAGAAAACGCCATGCGCACCGGAACGAAACGCCTCGACGACAGCCGAACGCTTGGAGGTATCCATCAGCATGACCACGCGGGTTTCAGGACGCGCCGCGCAGATCTGGCGGATGAGATCGAATCCGGTTGTGGACTCCTCGAGCACGGAACTCATCAGCACCACGTTGGGTTTTTTATCGGCTACGGCGGCGAGAATGGAGGTTGGTTTCGGGTCAATCCCAGTCACGTGAAACTGGGTGTTTTGCGCGAGAGCCTGGGCAAGCAACTGGCTGCTCATGCGAGTGCTGTCGGCAGCCAAGACACGGATGCGCTCTTCCAACTGCGGCATAGGTGTTACATACTGGGCCATTTCGACTTCTCTCCTCAGACGGGGCGTTGATGAGTTATCGATCCAAAGACACCTGGATATTGCGGCACTAAAATTGGGGCCATTGCCGCAATTCTGCGTTTGTAAACTTTAATGCAGGGGGAGAACTCTATGAACGGGACACGAGACAGGGGCGCTCTGAAACTCGCTCGTTCAGGACAGGCTAACCTCCGTTTCCCGTCCAGAGCACATTGTGCAGAGACTTTAGTATGGGTACGGGAGAGCCGTAAATAGCACTTTCGTGCCATATTTTCTGCACACTTTTTGATGCAATCCGCGGCCGCCGTTCGATTCGATTCAGATTGTCGGGATGCTCTGTACGAATCATTGTAGAACAAAGTGTCTCGTGGGCGCGAGAAGGCTTCCGCGGATGCACCGTTCGATGACTCGCGTTCCAAATTTTGCACAAAGGCCACCAATCCCGCGATGCGGCGGGAAATGCCGGCTGCCATTTTCGCGCCACGCCGGCAAGGCGCGAAGTTCATCGCTTTCGCTCTTTCTTCGCGCATACCAAGGACTCCATAACTTTCTGCCACTTGATGCAGTTTTTTTCTTCCACTACGCTCAAGGTAGAACAATTGCGCCAAGACTGGCGTGGTTGACTACCCCCTCTGGCATAGTTGCTTCCCCCTGTATAAGGCCCAAACACTAATTGAGCAGAGCTGCTAAAGCTATGAAGACATTAGGTCCTACGACCAACTCGTTATGCGTGTTGGGGAATGCAGGGGCGAGTTCGGGGACCGACAGTTTGGCCAAACGAATTGCCCTGCCTCGCCCGGCATGCTGGTCGCACAGGCTTCCCGCAGGGGCTTTGATGTCGATCGGAACATCACTGTTGTCAGCGCAGAATGCGCAGTACATTCAGCGAGGGAGCACGTTGCGCCAAGGGTCATCCAGCAACGTAGTCTTCCTCAACCCAAATAATGTGAACTTGAATAGGTTCGGGAATTTGTTTTCTTATCCCAAGGTGAACCTTACCGGAGCGGAACAGTAAGAGCAGTATTGCTGGGGGAAACAGGAGAGTATGCGAAAAACCGGACTGATCGTGCCGATTGCAGTTTTTGTATGGATTTTGTCGACGCCCGCGCGCGCGCAAACCGTGACCACGTTCGAAGGAATCGACGCTTCACAGGTAGCCAAGCCCGAATACATGGTTGACGCAAGCGGGGCAGTGGGCACGCAGCAGTTTCTCGAGTACACGAACGTTTATATCCAGGCGTATGACAAGAACACATTCGTGCCGGTTTGGGGTGAGCCGCAATCGGTTCCAGCCATCTTTACGAATGCCGGACTCTCCGAATGCAGCGGCATCGTAAATGACGGAATGGTGATCTTCGACCGGCTCGCGCAACGCTGGGTGATTGCGGCGCACAACTCAACCTCCAACGACTACTACTATTGCGTGGCGGTTTCCAATACCGACAATCTGGCTTCCGGATCGCTGGCGTGGTACACCTACGCATTTCCGCTGGATTCCTACCTGGGGACAAATTCCGAAGGAAATACATATTTCCCCGATTGGCCGAAGATTGCGACTTGGCCGGATGGATACTATGTGTCGATCGACCTGAACGACACGAACCTGAGTTTCCGGGAAGTGGGAATCATGGTTTGCGCGCTCGACCGCACGGACATGCTGGTGGACGGCACGGCGAATGCTCCGATTTGCATCTTGCAGATGAGTTCTCCCGACACGAACGTCTA
>JASICF010000485.1 GCA_030044775.1 Candidatus Sulfotelmatobacter sp.
GTTGCGTCAGCTTTTTCAGGAATTAGTTGGCCGCCACTACGCCGAAGAGATCGGCATCCGCGACCCGCAAGTCGTAGCTTATGTCTCGCACCTGCTCGCGGAGTTCTGCGACGCCGACCAATTGTTCAAGATTCGCAACCCCGCCGGTCAGCCGGTCGCCGATCTAGGCGAGATGCTGCTCGAATCCGATCCCGTCTACGGCCCCGCGCCGTCTTTCGACCGCGAGCGCCAGGTTCGCAAGCATATTGGTGACTTCGCTTTGTTCTTCGCTGGGATGTTTCCCGAGAGCATCAACCACTTCCGCTTGCGCCAGCAGCGGCTCGAAAACTTTGTCGAGTGGATGAAGGCCGGCAAGGAAAGCTATTACATCGTTTCGAAATTCGAGCATTTCGAGTATGCCAAGGTCGCGCCGCTGTTTGCCCAACTTTCTCGCGAGTTTGAAGCCTGCGTGTACGGCCTGAACATGGTGAAGAACGATCTTCAGGAAATGCAGCATCCGATTGTGAGAAGAGAACCGGAACTGCTCATGTAAATTGTCATGCTGAGCGTAGCCGGGCGCCCGGAGCGCCGCGCGGCGGAGCCGAAGCATCCCTCCCTGGCAACGTCTCGGAAGCTAACCCCAACCGCAACCAGGTCACTTATTAAGATCGACCTGCCCGCCAATTCTGTAAAAACTCAACGACGCGTTCCCTTGCGTGAGCGTTCGAATCCTGCGTAAAGCTCCGAAAGTATCCCCCGGATCGAACTTCTTCTCATGCTCGGCAACCACCAGCGACATGGCCCAGATCAAAGAGGAGTTCGCCAGCACGGTCAGCGTTTCTTCGTATGAGTTCCTCATCCCGTAGGGCGGATCGAGAAACACGACATCTCCCACGAAATGCTCCCGCTGCAACCGCCAGACCACCCCGGCAAGATCGTCGATCAGAATCTTGTAACCTTCGGTAATTCCAAGACTCTGCAGATTCTGTTCAATCAACTTCGCCGCTGCCGGGGAAGTTTCCACAAAGTAAACCTTCCCGGCGCCTCGGCTGAACGCCTCAATTCCCACCGCTCCCGTTCCCGCAAACAGATCCAGCCAAATCGTATTCTGCAACCCTTCGGGGTTTCCCGCCGTGAGCACGTTAAACAGCGTCTCGCGCAGCCGGTCGGAAGTGGGACGAATCTGCTTCCCACGCAGCGACCTCAGCGTCCGGCCGCGATATTTGCCCGAGATCACGCGCATGGCCCTGAACCTCTGAGTCCCGGATTCAATCGCTCCCTCCATGTAAAATAACAGGTGTAAGCCGAGCTCATGAGAAGCTGGTCCATACACGTTGGGCGCCTGTTCGGAGTCGAGGTCCGGGTTCATCTTACCTTCGTTATCCTGCCTTTATTTATTTTTTGGACGGAATACACCGTTCATCCGGCGACGAACGGGTCAGGAGCGCTTGCCCTGGTGGGAATCGTTTTCGCCTCCGTAGCCGCGCATGAGATTGGCCATATTCTGGTGGCCCGCAGCTTCGGCCTGATTGCAAAAGCGATCATTCTTTTGCCCTTGGGCGGCGTAACCGTCTTCGACGAGACCGGTCACGAAAGTGCGCAACAGCGGAACGCAGACGCATGGAAGCGCGAGATGCGCATTGCCTTGATCGGCCCAGCCGTGAATCTTGCCCTCGCGGTGATATTTGGAGCCGTGATCTTTGCGCTGGTTCCCTCGGTAAATCTTTGGCAATGGCCTTTCTTCGCATCGGCGAACCTGCCGCGCAGCCTGGTCTGGGCAAACATCTACATTGCGGGCTTGAACCTGCTGCCTGCGTACCCGCTCGATGGAGGCCGAATTCTCCGCGCACACTTCGCGCGCACCATCGATTCCGCCGCAGCCACGCGCCGCGCGGTTTCCATCAGCCATGCGATAGCGATGGTTTTAATGGTCGGCGGCCTCTTCAGCAACACCTGGCTCACGATGATTGGCCTGATCATTTTTGCCGGAGCTCAACTTGAGGAGCGAGCCGTCGTTTTTCAATCCGTGCTCGATAACGTTCGCCTGGAAGAAGTCATGCTTACCGACTTCGCCACGCTTTCCCCCGCCGATACACTGGTTGACGCACTGGATAAAGCCGTTCATTCTTTGCAGGATGACTTCCCCGTGGTTCGAGGCAGTGACATGGTCGGAGTCATCTCCCGCCAGAAGATTCTCGAAGCACTGCGCTTGGAAGGTAACGGCTACGTGCAGGCGGTGATGAATAAGCTGTTCGAGGTTTCCCTGCGGCAGGATTCGCTCGCCTCTGCTTTCCGTAAGCTCACGGCGCGTAATTTGAGCATCATCCCGGTCGTGGAAGATCAGCGACTGGTTGGAATCGTGACACTGCAGAATCTGATGCACTCGATGGCGCTGCTGGCTGAGAGCCGCAAGCTGCAACGGGACGAGCGGGAATCGTAGCAATTGCCGACGACGATTGCCGATTCTTGGGTAGTCGCGGCTTCGTCGTTATCAATTGCCAGCTAGAACAGCCTCACCGATTTCGCTTGCCGCACGGCGGGAATTCCTTCCAGCTTTTTCAGCACGTCCGCTGGCACCGGCCCATCCACGTGAACTACAGCGATGGCCTCGCGCTCAGTGGTCGCCTCGCCGGCGCGGCGGCCAAGTGAGAAATCAGCGATGTTCACCGAGGCTTCGCCCAGAATGGTGCCAACTTTCCCAATCACTCCGGGGACGTCGCGGTTGCGCAGGTAAATCAGATCGCGCTCGAGCGGGGCTTCAATATCGATATCATCGATGTGCAGCAGACGTGGCGCGGTTCCACGCAGGACTGCGCCCTTGACCAGATGCTCCTCTTTCGAGCTCTTCAGGAAAATCGAAAGCACGCTTCCCGCCCCCCCGGCCGAAGCTTTTTCCTTATGCGCTTCATGCACACGCAGCCCGCGAGAATCGGCCAGCGAAGCGGCATTCACGAGATTCGCTTTTTCATCGAGCGTCTGGTTAAGAATGCCCTTTATCGCCGCATTACGAATCAGATCGGTCTTCCACTCGGCAATGCGGCCGCTGTAGCGCAACGAGATTTCTTCCATCGATCCTTCCGAAATCTGGGCCAGAAAACTTCCCATGCGCTCGGCCAGAATGATGTAAGGCTGCATCTCGGCGTATTCTTCCGCCGATACGGAGGGCACATTCACGGCATTCTGAATCACGCCGTGTTTCAGGTACTCGCGCACCTGCTGGGCGATCTGCACACCGACCGCCTCCTGTGCTTCGAATGTCGACCCGCCAATGTGAGGGGTGAGAATCACATTCTCCATCGCCATCAGCCGAGAATTCTTGAGCGGCTCGTCAGAGAAAACATCCAACGCAGCTGCGGCAATGTGCCCATCCTCCAACGCTTTCACCAGATCCGCTTCCTGCACCAGTTCACCGCGGGCACAGTTCACCAGCCGCACGCCTTTTTTCATTTTCTGGATCGCCGCGCCGTTGATCATTCCTATCGTCTGCGGCGTAAGGCCGACATGCAGGGTTATGTAATCTGCCACGGCATATAACTCATCCAGACCTGCCAGCCGAATCCCCTGTTCTTTCGCCACCGCCACGGAAACGAAGGGATCATGCGCCACCACTTCCATGCCAAAGGCCCGCGCCCTTTTTGCCACTTCCATGCCAATGCGGCCCAGTCCGGCCACGCCGAGTGTTTTCCCGCGCAGTTCCGTCCCCTGGAGCGATTTCTTCTCCCACTTTCCCGCATGCATCAAGGCATCGGCACGGCACAGATGGCGAGCCATCGCCAGCATCATGCCAACGGTCTGCTCGGCCACAGCCACGGCGTTCGCCCCAGGCGTGTTCATCACTGCGATGCCTCGCCGCGTCGCCGCATCCAGATCGATGTTGTCCACGCCCACGCCCGCCCGCCCAATCACGCGCAGCTTCTTCGCATGAGAGAGCAGGGCCGCATCGGCCTGCACCGCAGATCGCACGATGAGCGCGTCCGCAGACTCGAGCTCGGCTGGAAGCCTGCCGTTCAATTGTTCGGCAGTCAGCACGATCCAGCCGGGTTCTTTCAACTGCGACACGGCCGAGGCGGAGATTTTTTCCGCGATAACAATTTTCACTGATTCGGGCATAAATCAATTACGAAGGTAATATCACGCAGGTCAAGAGACAGCTATATACACAACGCCGCACACCATCGCTGACCAAATTTCGCTTACAAATCCTGCTTACAAAATGTTGACAGATATTTGACACCCCCCTGACACTCGCGGCTCCTCGTATTCCTACACTACCTCCATGGGCAACCGCTCATGGAGATGGATCATGAAAAACCTGTCCGTCTTAGCTCTCGCCGCAATCGCAGCCTTCGGTCTTGCCTGCGGCTATACCAGCAAACCTACGACTCCCGCTACCGCGGGAACTGCTCCGACCATCGCTCAACTGGCGCCCAATAGTATGGCGCACGGCGGACCGGCCTTCGTGCTAACGGTGAACGGCAGCAACTTTGCCTCAGCCGCAACCATTAATTTCGCCGGCTCTGCGCAAACCACTAAGTTCGTGAGCGGAAATCAGGTGATGGCAACGATTCCAGCCTCAGCCATCACGACCGCTGGAACAGTGGCTGTTACTGTGACCAATCCCGCAATCGCAGGCATGGGCGCCTACGGCAGCGGGGGCACACTCGCGGCGACTTCCAGCCCGGTGAACTTTACCATTCAATAATACGATTGGAGCGGTTCGCCACTCCTATACGCTCACCAGTCGGCCTTCGCCAGCGGCTGCGCGCGCATACACCTCCTGGGCGGCGCGCACAGCTGCTCCGTACTCAACCGGTCTTCCGGTCACACGAGCAAGAACATGCTCGAGCGCGCCGAGGATGCCGACCGTATCGAGGTAGTCGTAATATCCAATATGCGCGATGCGGAATAATTTTCCCTTCATCTCGCCTTGCCCATTCGCTACCACGGCATCGAACGTTTCGCGAAACTGCTTGATGATCTTTCCCGAATCCATGCCATCGGGCGAGTGAATCGCCGTCAGCGCCGCCGCTGGCGAACTGGCGAACAGCTTCAGGCCCAGCGATTGCGCTCCGGCGCGCGTCATCTCTGCGCAGAGCTCCGCATTGTCGACCAGCGCCTCACGTCCCTTTGTCAGATCGCCATTGCCCATTCCGCGGATAAACTCTAACGCCGCTCCCAGGGCCGCAAACAACGAAGTCGCCGGCGTGCTCGGAGTTTCGCCTTTCGCCGCGGCTTTCCGTTCCTTTCGCAAATCAAAATAAAAGCGGGGTGATTTTGTTGTCTCCATTCGCTGCCATGTCCGCTCGCTTACCGCACAGTAGCCAAGCCCAGGAGGAATCATTAGCGCCTTCTGCGATCCGCCGATAATAAAGTCAATCCCCCACGCATCCACATTGAGATGAGTCGTACCCAGGCCCGTGATCGCATCAACGACCAATAACGTATCGTCTCCGCAGGCGTGCACAATCTTTGCGATTCCCTGCACATCGTGCCGGACGCCAGTCGAGCTTTCCGTCGCCTGCACAAAGACCGCTCTAACATCCGGCGTCACCCTCGCGCCAACTTCATCGAGCGAAAAAGTGTCTCCATAAGGTGCGCTCAACACTTCCACACTACAGCCGAAAGCCTTGGCCAATCCCGTCCATCGTTCTCCGAACTTGCCTGCCGTCAGCACGAGAACTTTATCGCCGGGCGAGGTCAAATTCGACACTGCCGCTTCCATCGCTCCGGTTCCTGAACATGCCATCACCAGAACATCGTTCTGCGTGCCCACAAATTCCTTCATGTCGGCGAGAACGCGCTGGAATAGGGCTCGAAAGTCAGCCGTCCGGTGGTGTGCCGTAAATGCGGCCATTGCTGTTTGCGCTGCCGGCAGCAACGGCGTAGGGCCAGGAGTAAAAAGACGATTCTTGCGCAGCATCAGTTGAGACCTTGAAAATGAGTTGAATTTCAAGTTTACCGGAAGAGCGAAAAATCTGCGGTGATAGGA
>JASICF010000486.1 GCA_030044775.1 Candidatus Sulfotelmatobacter sp.
GGTGGTGAGGGCGACTTGGTTTCGTCCGGCATGTCCGCGAACGCGCAAACCTCTGGCGCAGAATCTTACGGAGAGAACGTTAACTTTTATCAGCTTGGGGACGTGGTGTCAACGTGCAGATGGCCCGCCAATGCAGACGGTTCTCGTGCCAACGTGAGCGTGCTCGCGTTTTTACTGAGGGCGTCGTTTTGCGGCAAGTTTACTAGCCATGCGACTGCGCCTGGTACTGCTCGATGAGATCCCGGATACGTTGCGCGTCGCGTTTGCGGTGACCATAGCTCGTAATCGGATCGGCGCCGCCGGAGGACTCAATCACGATCTCGGACCAGATCACGCCGGTCTTGATGTGAACTGACGCCACCTTGGACATGGGAATCGTCTCTTCATTACTGCCGAACAGACGCGACTTGACGCGGCTGACGCGCTGCGCACTTACCATGATTTTGGTGGGAAACAAAAAATTGCCTTGCGTCCATCGGCTGGCTGTGAAAGTTTCAGCGAGTGAACGATCCACTGGAACGTCGGGCGCGGCCCCCATGCTCTACACCCACTCCAGTGCGCCTTTTTTCCAGACCCAGATGTAACCGGCAATGAGGATCGCCAGGAAGATTAGGATTTCCACAAAACCGAACAAGCCGAGAGCCTTGAACCTTACCGCCCAGGGAAATAGAAAAATTGTTTCGACATCGAAAACAACGAACAAAATCGCAATGATATAGTAACGAACCGTATAACGGCCGCGGGCGTTATCGATCGGGTCGATGCCGCATTCGTAGGGCATGAGCTTGGTCTTCGTGGGATTTTCCGGGCGCACGAGTTTGGCAGCGAGCAGCGTCAGCGGCAGAAGGACTGCGATTACGCCAACGAAAACGAAAATGGGAATATAGTTTTGCGGCATCGCGAACTCTCAACGTTTATTGAAGCGCCTTTGGGAGCAACTAATACTAACGCCGATGACCGGCGACTTCAACCGGACCCGACCGGCGGTAGTGTGTCAGTTTGAATTTCCGATGGCATCTTTGCTTGTCGTTGACAGCGTCATCCTGAGCGCAGCCGCGCTTCAGGCGGAGCGAAGGACCTCCCGCTGGGACGCTGTGTGCCACGGGAGATCCCTCGGCCCCTGGTAGAAACGCGGGCCTCGGGATGACGCCTTGTACGGTTCGAAATTCAAACTGAGCCATTACCCGACCGGCGGCAAGCCTTTATCCGGCAACACGAACACATTTCGCGCCAGATCGCTCTTCAGCGTGGCTTCTTCGTAGTACCGACCGAGTATGCCGTCTTTCCAGACGAGCAGATCGGAATTACGCACGGCAAATTCATTCCAATTGATGCCGGGGTCGCGAGCCATGCGTTCGCAGATCAGGAAAAAATAGGCGCAAGTAATGGTTTCGTTGTAGAGCTGGGTTTTGCCTCGGGCCGCGGCAAAGGCTTTCAACGCTGCCGAGAATTTCTCTAAAGCCTGCAGCACGGGATAGAGAGACAAATAGGCAAACGCGAGGCGCACATGATCGCTGTGATGAAAAGACTGCTCTGCCTGCGGATTTCCCTCAAAGCGGTCGATGAGTTCTCGAGCGGTCATCGAAGCCAGAATCTCCCTGAGCGGCGTCATGCTCGCCGGCGCGCGGAGCGCACTTTAATTTCTTTTAATCGGTGGCTCGCGCTCGAGTCGAGATCGAAATCGTAGAAACGCTTGAGTTCCTGGATGCGCTCGAGTGAAGCGGCGTTGAAGGGCGTTTTTCCGTCGAAAGCGTGAAGCACAATTCCCTCCAGCAAGTCTCCAAGCGACATGTCGTGGTATTCCGCGAACGCTTTCAGAATTTTGAGCAGGCGCTTTTCCATGCGCACGCCGGTTTGCACCCTCTCGACCAGCAATTTGGAATCGTCAGTCATATGTACCATTGTACCATGGTATGAAGAGGAGAGTTTTCACAAATTAAAGGAGTGAAGGCCACGCCCGCGCCACCGTGGGTGAGTTGTTTATAATCGCAGTTCCCTCGTTCGATCAGAAAGGGTTCCTTTGCCACTCGACGAAAACATTTACGAACTGCGGCGGCAGAAGCTGAAAGCAATCGAAGCGCTCGGCCAGATCGCATACCGCAGCAAGTATGAGGTCACGAATGCAATTCCACAGATTTTGACCGACTACTCCGGCAAAACCGCCGAGCAACTGGAAAATCCACGCGTAAACGTCCGCGTCGCGGGCCGCATCATGGCGATCCGCCTCATGGGCAAGGCAGGATTTTGCCACCTACAGCAGAGCGGCCAGCGGTTGCAGATTTATGTGAAGAAAGATGCGGTCGGAGAGACGGGGTTCGAACTCTACAAACTGCTCGATCTCGGCGATCACATCGGCGTCGCCGGATACTTGTTTCGCACGCGAACCGGCGAATTAACCATTCACGTTGACGAAATCACTTTTCTCAGCAAAGACCTCTTGCCGCTGCCCGAAAAATGGCATGGTTTGACCGACGTCGAACTACGCTACCGCCAGCGCTACGTCGATCTGGTGATGAATCCCGAGGTGCGCGAGGTTTTTCTGAAGCGCAGCAAGCTGGTGCAGTCGCTGCGGCGCACCATGGAGGCGCACGGATTCGTCGAAGTCGAAACGCCCATGATGCAGCCCATCGCCGGCGGCGCTGTGGCGCGGCCATTCGTGACGCATCACAACACGCTGGACATGGACTTGTATTTGCGTATCGCCCCGGAGCTTTATTTGAAAAGGCTCGTCGTCGGCGGATTCGATCGTGTGTACGAGATCAACCGCAATTTTCGCAATGAAGGTCTCGGCTGGCGATGGAATCCGGAGTTCACCATGCTCGAGTATTACCAGGCCTACGCCGATTTTCACGACATGATGGATCTGACACAGCAGTTGATCACCCAGGCCGCGGAGGATGTGACCGGCGGAACGAAGACGAAGTGGGGCGATCAAGAAATTGATTGGAGCAACTGGCAGCGGTTAACGATGCGGGAAGCGATTATCAAGTTCTGGCCAGATTCGGCCGGGGCAAAGCCGGAAATGAGTGATTTCACATCGGGCGACGGCATCAAGAAACTGGTCGAGCGCTTCAACCGTTCGCATTCACAGATGGCGTACGATCCTGGCGAGCCAGCAGGTAAAACGACCGCATCTCTTTTCGAGGCAGTCGCCGAAGAGCACCTCACGCAGCCGACCATCATTTATGAATTCCCCACGGCCGTTTCTCCGCTCTCCAAGCAGAAACCCGACGAGCCGGACTGGACCGAACGATTTGAAATCTACGCCGGGCAGATGGAAATCGCCAACGGATTCAGCGAACTCAACGATCCCGAGGATCAGCGGCGGCGATTCGAGGCGCAATTGAAAGAACGCGAGCGCGGAGACGAAGAAGCGCATCAGATGGACGAAGACTACATCCGCGCGCTCTCTTACGGAATGCCGCCGGCGGGTGGAGTCGGCGTAGGTGTGGATCGCCTAGTCATGTTGCTGACCGATTCGCATACCATCCGCGACGTGATTCTGTTCCCGCTGCTCAGGCCGGAAAAGAGTTCTTCTTCATCGGAAAATCGGTCAGAAAGCCAAACCGACGCCGAGAAGTAACGTCAGAAAAACCAGGTCAAAGGCAAAGATCAACCTTTCGCCCGCATTTACCTACTAACCGACTGGAACCCGTCCGATCACTAGCTAGAAAAGTGAGAGGTTCCTATACTTTTGAGTATCCGTGTTGGGCTTAGAAGTAGCAGCGCTGCCGTAGCACACGCAAAGCCGGTGCTGGGTCGGCAGCGCTTTGCTGTTTCCGTTGACCGATGTTCCTGATTTCGACACCCTGAGAACCCCGAACCACAGCTTTATTTGGACGGTCCCGCAGCGGTTGCTGCTTGGTGGGCGGTTCGAGGCGGCTCATACGGCGGCTTATCTGGGCTGAAGTTTGTGCTGAGGTAGTCAATCAACGCCTCGCGATCGGCGGGATCGACCAGCGCACCCCATTTCGCCATCTTGTCGACTTCTTTCGTCCACGCTGCGCTGCTCAGGCGTTGCTGCACAATAATGCGGGCTTCATGACACTCGGTACAGGCGGTCGTCGCTTTCGCCTGCATCGCGCCAGGAGGAAGCTGGGCGGTTGGATTTGCGACAGCGGTCTTTTGAGCCCAACCCGCAGCCGAAGCAGTCACTCCTAGCAACAGCGGCGCGCAGAACCACTTCACAAAATTCCCAGATCTAAGCCACATGAAAGCCCACCCGGTCGATTGAATTGTTGAGATATCCGCCCGGATTCCATTGCGCGGCCACGGGCTGGACGCGTCCCAGGCTATCCGTAGCGCGCGACATGATTTCGAAATCTCCAGCCCTGGAGGGCTTCCACGCATAATTCCACAAGCGCCATGCGTAGTGGGCATGCTCGCGAGCAAGCATCGCTTCGTTCCAGCTCGCGCCGCCATCGACTGAGATCTCCACCTTCACTATGTCTGCTTCACCCGCCCAGGCTGCGCCGTGGACGATGATACGACCGGGCTTCAAACTCGCGCCGTCAACCGGCCCGGCGATAACTGACTTTACCGTTAGCGCGGTGACCGGATGCGTATCGGCCGGCGCCGGAGCCTGCCCAGGTTGCACCGGCTGGTTCGGCATGCGGTAACCGGGGCTCATGAAATTTCCCTGGAACTCGGCTTCGAGAACCTTAAGCTCCGTCAGCCATTTGCACGAGGCCGATCCAATCCATCCCGGCACAAGTAATCGGGCCGGGAACCCGTGATGCTTTGTGAGTGGCGCGCCATTCATGTGCGTGGCGATGAGCGTATCGCCATCCAGCGCTTTCTCGATCGGAATGCTGCGAATGAAGGGAGGGACCTTGCCCGGGACTTCATCGAGCCCGCGGAACATCAGATGCTTGCCGCTCGGTTTGACTCCCGCTCGCTGCAGCACATCCCGCAGCCGCGGACCGGAAAAACGCGCGTTGCCGACGGCTCCTTTACCCCATTGAATGCCCGGAAGTTGTGGACGATAAAAGGCTCTGCCGTTGCCGGCGCATTCGAGCGCGTTGACGACCGAATGCGCTTCCATCTTTCGCAAATCCGCGTACCTCAACGTAACCGGCTGCTCCACTTCGCCGCCGATTGCGAGGCTCCATTCTCCCGCATCCAACTCGCTGGGCTCGAACATGTGATTGCGCACGAAAAAATGTGGCACCGGAGTAAGCCACGTATTGAAATATTCGACAGGAGATTCAAGATCGACGAAACGGAAGGAACGCAGGACCAGGCCGTCCTCACCGGGAAACTTAACAGTTCGGTTTTGCGGAAATGCTTGTGCCAAAATCGAGGGAACAACCGCAGCGGCGAATGCAGCGCCCGACGCCTGCTTGAGAAACTCGCGTCTGGATTTCATTTCGTAATTAATATAAAGTCCATAGATTAACTTGTATTAATCCATAACTCAAGATCTAAATTAACACCACCGGCCCGGAAAAGGAGAGTGAGCCAAAACCGGGCCGGCGGCGATTCTGGAGGGAAAGGTTCCCTTCAGAAATTGCGAGGCCCATGAGGTGACAACACCGAAGCCACAGGCCAAATAACAGGGGGATCCCGCGCCGCTCGTCGCGACGCGGGACCAGTGGCTCGTTCTTTCGCTGTTACGGTATGTAGTAACGCAGCGAAGTGAAGACCATGTTGTCGAGACCGGAAGGCGCGAGAGCCGTACCCTTCGTAAAGCCGACGCCATACCATGTCTCGCGGGTCACATACGAATACTGCGCACCGAACTGGAATCTACCCTTGGGCCCGCTGTAGAAGCGGTACCAGAAACCGCCGGTTCCTTCCATAAGAGCCCGCGTGTCTGCAGTGCAATCGGCAAGGCTGCCCGGCGCAAAGCCGTTGTTCACGGCGGGCTGAGTCTCGGTGTAGCAGCCGTAGCTGTTAAATGCCGGAGCCCCATATCCCACATACTTATTGAGGATGGGATCGTAGTCATAGGCCCGGCCTGCGTATTCCACGCCACCGTTGAAGTAAACATCCAGTTTCGGTCCGTGCCATTCGAGGGTCCCCAGACCCTGCGCGCTCTTGACCAGGTTGAATGCGCCATCGGCGCGAATGGCTGTGTCTGGCAACGTAGAGGTCCCATATCGACCGATTCCCTTCCCCCCGAGGAAGTGCAATCCGAAATCGAGATGCTTCGCCAACGTCCAGCGGGCATTGGCGCCGAATCCTCCTCCGTTCCGCGTATCGTTGAAGGCGCCCAACGCCGAAGGACCGGTCTTGCCGTTGCAGACCGTCGTCGAAGAAACGCCGCCACAGGGAAAGATACGGTCGCGGAAGTTGGTGTTGAGGCCGAAAATTTCGTAATGCCCGAAACCCGGTTCGGCTACAGCCTTCACGATGAAATCGGGCGAGGGGTTAAACGAATATCCGGCGATCGGCGTACAGGTTGTCGTTACCGACGTTGCCGTGCTGTTAATACTGCTGCTGCAAGTGCTGATTGCGGAGTTGTAGAGTCCGCCGCTCGCTCCGGCCGACCCGATCAGGAAGTTATCTTCGTTGCTGTGAGTCGTCAGTGTCGCTTGCGAGTTTTCCATCGAAGCCGCCAGCCAGAACTTGTTGCCGAAGTCTTTGGACACGCGCACCGCATATTGCCGTGCCCAACTGAAACCGACGGTATACTGCGGGTCGATGGTGAGCGGCACAGCCTCGGTGCGGTTGTCGACTCCGTGATGAGTTTCGGTAACCAGACTCCACATCTGGCCGCCGGTTACAGTCCAACCGCTGTCAAGAGCCGCCTGGCCCCAGGCTTGGCGCTGCCTGAATGGGTAACTGTTGCTTTCGTTGTTGTTCGAGGTAACCGCAGCGCTTAGGAAGTCACCCTCGTAGTAGCCAGATAAAGTGGCGCTCTTCAGCTTCCCCTGTGCGAGCAGGCTGAAACGCGACTGACGGCCGGATCCGAAGAACTCTGACATGTAGCTCTGGGAAGCTCCCGGCATGGTGAGCGAGTTGAACGGAGTGTTGATGTCCGCTCCCAGGGCTCGCGACCGCCGCACAAATTCTGCCGCCAGGAACCCGCCCGGCGTGAGCGTAATGCCTTTGTAGTGAATCGCGAGTGGGTTCTCAATCTCATCATGTATATTCTTTTGCGTTTCCTGGATGCTCGTGGCCGCATTGTTGACGTTGGTCTGTAAATCAGCCACATTTTTCTTGAGGTCCGTCACTGTCTCTTGCTGCTGGCTAGCCTGAGCCTGGGCAGCATCCGCTTTGGCTGAGGCATCGGCTGCCGCACTCTGCGCCTGCTGCACAGATTGATCCTTGTGCTGCAGTTCATTCTTCAGTTGTTGAATTTCCTGTTGCTGTCGGGCGAGCGCCGCCTGCTGGGCGGCAATCGCGTCTTTCAAGGCTTGCACATCAGCGGCGGTAGCGGCCTTTTCTTTCTTTGGTTTGGTTGGGGTGTCGGTTTGGGCCAAGCAACTTAAGGCCAGCAGAGTCAGCGCCAACAGAAGACACAAATTCCTTATCGCGTTCATGAATTGACTTCCTCTCCTTTTTGGTTTGGCTGGCGCTCCTATTACGCAGGAGTGCCAGTACTGCAATTGACGGGTAACCTTATTGTGGTGAACTGACCTTTTTACCCGCGGCGGTGTTACAGGAGGGTTACAGCGCGATGAATTTAATGTGAACGCGACTTGGAAGTTGATGGAGTGGTTGAGGATTTTGGCCGTGCCGGAATAGCATCAAATGAGATGCACTTGCAGGCAACAGGGCAGTCAAACTTAGGCACCACCGGCCCGGAAAAGGAGAGTGAGCCAAAACCGGGCCAGTGGCGATTCTGAAGGGAACACGCGCCCCTCAGAAAATTGTGGGGATCAAGACTCTTTCCAACGTGGTCCCGCACCTTGGCAACAGACGCGGGACCATTCGCCTCGCTTACGGCAAGTAGTAGCGGAACGATGTAAACACCATTCCGTCGAGACCTTCCGGCGCCACGGTGGTTGTCTTCGAGAAGCCCACCCCATCCCATGTCTGTCGGGTTACATACGAGTATTGGGTGCCGAACTGGAACTTGCCCCGTGGACCGCTGTAGAAGCGATACCAGAAGCCGATCGTGCCTTCGATCAAAGCGCGCGTGTCAGCCGTGCAGTCCGCCAGCGCTCCCGGAACAAAACCGCTGTTGACGATCGGAGCAGTCTCGGTATAGCAACCGTAGTTCTTGAATGATGGAGCGCCATATCCGACCTGCTTTCCGCTGATCGGGTCGAACGAATCCGCACGGCCGTCGTACTCTGCGCCG
>JASICF010000060.1 GCA_030044775.1 Candidatus Sulfotelmatobacter sp.
GTCAGAGGAAGAGGAGGCCGCGCATAGCTCTCGGCCATCCTTGTCATGGACTGTTTCAGCAAAACCGGAATTTCCTCCTTGCGTTCGCGCAACGGAGGCAACTGCAGAGTGAAAGCGTTCAGTCGATAGTAAAGGTCTTCCCGCAGCCTCTTGGTGGCGATGGCCTGCGGTATATCGATATTGGTGGCAGCAAGGATCCGGACATCGACCTTGATCACACTGCGGCTTCCAAGCCGCGAAAAATGCTGGTCCTGCAAAACGTGCAATAGCTTGGCCTGCAGCATGGGAGGCATCTCGCCGATTTCATCCAGCAGGATGGTGCCCTTGTTGCACAATTCAAACTTTCCCGGCTTGGCATGAGTTGCGCCGGTAAAGGCGCCAGGCTCGTAACCGAAAAGTTCGCTCTCCAACAGGTCGGCGGGAACCGCCGCACAATTCACTTTCAGGAAGGTGCGGTGCGCGCGCGGAGAGAGCTTGTGGATCAATCGCGCCAAGACTTCTTTGCCCGTTCCGCTCTCACCCAGCAGCAGAACGGGGATATCTACGTGGGCCACCAGAGCGGCTTGCGAGCGAATCTTGCGCATGGCCGGACTGGCGGCAACGAAATAGGCATCGTCGCCAAGGTCCTCCACTTCGCCACCGATGGTCACCTTTCCCTGGCCAAGGCACTGGTCGATTACCGCATCGAGTTCCGCCTTCTGGAATGGCTTGGTCAGATAGTCCTGCGCTCCAAGCCTCATGGCCTGGACCACTTTTTTCGTATCATTCACGCAGGAAAGCATCACTACTTTCGTCGTAGGCCGCTTCTGGCGAAGCTGTTCCAGGGTCTCGAGTCCATCGATCCCCGGCATCAGAACGTCGAGCAGAACGAGGTCCGGCTCCATGCCTTTGTCGACCCGCTGCAAAGCTTCCTCTCCCGTGGACGCGGTCTCAACTTTGTAGTCGTCGACCTCCAGCAGCGTCTTGATATACCGGAGCATCGCCGGTTCATCATCCACCAGAAGAATCCTGGCACTGTCGCTCATCGATTCTTTCCTTTAGCCGCAGAAGTTGCAGAAGGCTTAAACGGGATCAGGAAGGAAAATTTGCATCCTGCTCCGGGATCGCTTTCTACCCAAACTTTTCCACCCATGGCGAGTACCAATCGGCGCACGATCGCCAGACCCAATCCCATGCCTTCCTGACTTTCATTGCCCGGCAGGCGGAAAAAGTCATCGAATACTTCTTGTTGGAATTCCGCTGGAATTCCGGGGCCGGTATCCGACACGCTGACTTTCACGGCATTGGGTTGCGCGACATCCTGCCGCCGGCGTTCGCCCGACGAAGCCGGCAGCGCCGCGGCGCGTCGTTCCCACATGTATGGTTCGGCGTGCAACCACACGGTTCCGCCCTGCGGGACAAACTTAAAGGAATTCTCCAGCAGGTTGGAAATGACCCGTTCCAGCTTGGGGGCATCGAATGGGAACAACGGCAGCTTTTCATTTGGCAGAAAATAAAGAGCCAGCCCTTTTTCCTGAAAGCGGGTCGACCACAGACGACACACTTCCGAAAGGCATTCATTGATGTTGCCTTTCTCGAACCGCATCTGCAGCCCGCCGGTTTCGAGGGCGCTGTACGTCAGAAAATCCTGGATGAACTGCTCCAAACGTTCTCCGCTAGCCCGCATGTCGCCAAGCACTTCTCGTTGCCGGGTATTGATCGGTCCTAATTTTCCGCTTTGCAACAATTCGACGTATCCGTTTAGAATCGCCAGCGGCGTTTTCAGGTCGTGCGCGGCCGATCCTAGCGCGTTCGTGGTTCGCTGAAACCGCTCCTGCAATTCGGAATAAGCTTGTGGCAAATCAGCGGCATTGGGCATACCTTGGCCCATGAGCGGATCGGCTGTGGCGGTGGCCCTTTCTTCGACAGGGTCGGAAAGGCGCGCATTTTTTTGCACGGTGGCCATATGCGGAAGCGGCTAACTAGGGGGGATGCACTCGACTGATTAGGAAGAATGCCGTTGCAAGAATCGTATGATGCGGCTCTTTTCGCTGTCAACGAAAAATGACAGCTGATTACCCAAGTGTGGCAAAAGCTTGCACTTATCACTTTCTTAGAACGAACGGCATCGCTTTGAAGGGGAACCATTCATCAGTAGTGCGAGGGCCCGCTATCGCAGCTAGTCCGGGGTTGTAGGACGGGGAATAAGCTAAATTCACCCGGTTGTTCCGAAGTTCGTAGGGGTTTTCGGGGCGTTCGGCTGGCTAGATCAGGTTTTGGCCCGTGGGATGCTCCCGATTTGTCCTAAATGACGATAAGGAAAGGGGTGTGCGTGCCGAGCAAAACTTCGGCGGCGGAACGTAGGCGCTGGTCGCGGTTGCCCTTGGCCATCCCTGTTTTTGTCAGAAGCCACGGCGAGGCAGACAAAGAGCTTTTGGAGTTCGCCACGGCTCTCAATGTTTCCGCGGGTGGAATGCTGCTTGCCGTGCGGCGGCCAATTCTGCGCTCGACCCAGCAGATTTCGCTCGAAATTCCCAGTGCGCCATTGGCCGCAATGGCTACGCTGCCGAAAGTGGCCAGGACTCTGCCCGCCAGGGTTCTGCGGACACAGCACCGTGATGGGTATAACCTGGTTGCCTTGAAATTTGCCCGTCCCTTGCTTCGCTCGGCCAAATTGCGGCGGCGGAAGCTCCGTTCTTCGCAGTGAAAAATTTTTCCCACCTGTTCGGTCAATCCGCAAGACCCGACACCCTCGACCGATTACCTTGCATTTGCGAGCGTAATCTTTGGTAAGTTGCTTTTGTTCAATGACCTAGCTTACTTTTGGAAGATTGTGTCGCGTTGTCCGTCATTTTGGCTCTACGGATGCACATAACAGCTCATTCTCCCCTGCAAACCGGGAACACCTATGAGCAATCCGAATCCAGTCAGTGTCTTAATCCAACCGCTTGGGGAAATGCCGCCGGAAGCGGTGGTGTTCGGCGCAACCGAGGCCATGCATTCTTTGCGGGAGCGGCTTGCGAAGATCGCGGGAGCTAATGTTCCCGTGCTGATTCATGGCGAAAGCGGTACCGGCAAAGACATCATTGCCCGCATGATTCACGCCAACTCGCCCTGGAAGACCGGGCCTTGGGTCAAGGTGAATTGTCCGGCGATTCCCGGGACGCTGCTGGAAAGCGAACTATTCGGCTACGAAAAAGGAGCGTTCACCGGCGCTTACGGCGCAAAGCCTGGCCGGGTTGAAATGGCTCATCGTGGCACGCTCTTTCTCGATGAAATTTCCGAACTTGACATGGGCTTGCAGTCGAAACTTTTGCAGCTTCTGCAGGATGGCCAATTCTGCCGCATCGGCGCGCAGGAAGATAAGAAAGTCGAAGTCCGCGTGGTTTGCGCGACGAACCGGAAACTTGAAGAAGAGATCGTCAACGGCACCTTCCGCTCAGATCTTTTTTATCGCATTAATGTTGTCAATTTGCACATTCCCGCGCTGCGCGATCGTGCTTCCGACATTCCTCAACTGGTTGGCTATTTCATCGATTACTACAACCGCAAGTTCAACGCCCGTGCGCCGCTGCCTTCGGCAGAATTGATGAAGGCGCTGAAGAAGCATCACTGGCCGGGCAACATTCGCGAGTTGGAAAATCTGATGAAGCGCTACGTGATTCTGGGCAGCGAAGAGTCAATCATCGGTGACCTGCGCCCGCGCGAGCCGGATTTTTTCAGTGCCGACATTTCCGTGGAAGGTCCGGTCTCGTTGAAGAAAATTACGCGCCAGGCAGTGCACGAACTCGAGCGCAAAATCATTCTCAAAGTCCTGCAGCATCACCACTGGAACCGCAAGCGCGCCGCCAAGGCGCTGGGCATCAGCTATCGCGCACTGCTCTACAAGATTCGCGACGCCGGGCTGCCTTCCACGCGAACCCCAAAGCACTCACCTCAAGTCGAAGTAAAAGAAACCGCCGCTGCTGATTAGGAATACCCCGATCCGAACTGGGTTCCCGCTTGTTCGCTTTTCGTAACAAAGCAAACTTTCCCCTTGGGCTGGCCCATGCCTTCCCGAAATGGGGTTGCCCCACTCTTGTCGCGCTTTTTGCGACAGGGTGGGTAGAGCTCAGGAATTACAATCCCCGGAAATGCGCCTGAAGCCCGTCCGTTACCAAAGCCAGCGCTGCCTGCACTTCATCACGTTCAGCTGTTACCGGCGGATGAAGCTGCTCGATTCGGTCGACGCCCGCAACGCCTTCGAGCGTGAGCTCGAACGCGTGCGCCGCTGGTACGGGTGCTATATTACCGGCTACGTGGTGATGCCGGAGCATGTCCATTTGCTGATCAGCGAACCGGAGCGGAGCGAGCTGTCAGTAGTAATGCAAATGCTCAAACAAATCACTTCTCGCCGACTCCGGCCTCAGATCTGCCCCACTTGTGGCAAGTCGGGTATTACGATTTCCCGGTGTGGGGCGAGAAGAAAACGGTGGAGAAGCTGAGC
>JASICF010000487.1 GCA_030044775.1 Candidatus Sulfotelmatobacter sp.
ACAAAGTAATCCCGCACCGCCTGGGCGCGGTGCTCGGAAAGCTGCTGGTTGTATTCGTCCGAACCCACGCTATCCGTGTGGCCATCAATCGCTACGTGCAAGCTCGGATACGCCAGCACGATGCCGGAAACCTTGGCCAGCCGCTCGCGCGCAGCGGGAAGCAGTTCGTAGCTGCCGCTGCGGAACAGGACGTCCGACATGTTTGCGACTAAACCGCGCGCAGAATCACGCGTGGCCAGAATGCTGTTGAGCTGCTGCAGCAGGCGCGCCCGCAGTTCCTGTTTTTCGTTCTCCGCGCGCTCGCGGTCTTTTTCAGCCTGGGCGCGAAGCGCGTCGGATTGCGCTGCCGCTTCCTTTGCCTTCTGCGTTTCGGCGGCAAGAGCCTGCTGTTGCGCAATGGCTTCGGCCGTAGCTTTTTCTGCTTCCGCCTTTTGCCGTGCTGCTTCGGCCGCTGCAGCCTCAGCCTCCTGCTTCATTTTCAGGGCATCGGCCGTGGCCTTTTCAGCCGCGGCACGCGCCGCTTCCGCGTCCGCCCTTCGCTTGGCCTCGGCATCTGCATCGGCGCGGGCTTTCGCTTCTCGCGCAGCCGCTGCCGCCTGGGCATCGTCTTCCGCCTTTTGCTTCACGGCCATAATGCGAGCTTCCTCGGCGGTTTCCGTGGCTTCCTTCGCGGCCGCTTCGACAACTTCTTTCTTCGCCTTCTGCCGATATAATCCCTCGGCATTCATCAGTTGCTGGCCGGCTTTCGAAATGATGAATGCGGCATATTTGTCGCCCGCCGCGATGCGCGCGATTCGCATGGCATTGCGCGCTTCAAAAAGCTCGAGCGGAGTCTTGGGATCGATTCCAAAGATGGCATCCTGAATGTGCGTATTGGTCGAAGAGTACGTCCCGCGGCTCACCAGATCGTATTTAGCGTCGATGTTCTCTCCCGCGCCGTTGGATACGCTCTCCATCACCACCATGTTGCCGGGAGCAGTCACGGCGAAGTACGGCTCGGCCGTGACGATCATGCCGAACGTCTGCAAATCGGTCGAGGCCTTAAGATGCGCGTTGCCCTTGTCGAGCGTGACTTCTCCAAGATTCACCGGGCGTCCCTGCGGCGAAACGGCCCACAAGACGTAGGTCAGATATTCCAGCCCGAACTTGGTCGCATCTTCCACGTGCTCGAATTTTGCTTCGATCTGGAAATTCGTTTTCTTGCCTTCCACTTTAGCTTCGCCGGTCGCCCCCTGCAGAAGATCGGTTGCATGAAAGTCGACCTTTGTGTTCCCGCCCTGCAAGCGATAGTGAACCGCCTGCGTAGTGCGCGTGACGGTCGAAGCGTCTGCCGGAGGATTCGGCAAAGCCGCAGTCGACGATGCGCTGGCTGAAGCTGTGGTTGATGGCGCTTGTCCAAACGAAAATGCTGCGCCAAAGAAGAAAATCAGGATGGCCAGAGTTAGATTTTTCACAGGTCTTTCTCAGTCTGGGGGAAATTTCGACAAGTCTTTTTGTCTCCATCATTTTCCTCGAATGCGACGCACGTGAATAGGGACAGGAAGGACTAGAAAAGGATGGAACTTTGGTCACCACCGGAACCCTCCGCGCTCAGGGGATGGTTACGATCGAGCCCTTGGGACCCACGATGAGCGCTCCGCCGTCGGGATATGGACTGGCCGCGTTGAATTGCAGAGGAAACTTCTTGACCGGGCTGATTCGAACCGGGTTTTGCGGCGGCCGGAAATCGTAAATGAATTTCGGGCCAATCAAAAACAGGCGAACGGGAGTCTGGCCCTCGTGTTTGCGGTTCTCACCCGAGGTTTCAGGCCCTCGCCTCTGGCCAAAGCCTCGGTCATACGCCACAGCCGAATAATAGGATTGCGGAAATATCTTCGAAACCGTCCACGTCTTGCCGCCGTCCTCAGTGAAAGCCAGATTCGGGCCGTCTTCTTCGGGATGTTTGTAATCCCCTCCGGCGATGACCCCGTGTTCCGCATCGCGAAAAGCGATCGAGAAAATACCCTGCGAGTCGCTCCCGTGAACGATCGGCGAATCCACGACCTCCCACGTATGCCCGCGATCCGGCGAATGAAAGACGCGCGCGGCCGCGCCTCCGGTAGCAAACCATATGTTCGGATCCTGCGACCCCAGAATCGCGATGCACGAATTACTCGCTGCGAATGCACCCTCGCCTTCCATCGCCGGCGGAAGCTGCGCCGGCGAAATCGCATGCCATGTTTTTCCGTCTTCCGTCACCAGCACTTCGAATTTCAGTTTTCCGGTTTCATCGGGGATTGGGTCGCCGAGCGCCACGCCATGTGTCCGATCCCAGAATGCAATCGAATCGAAAAATCCTTTTGGATTCGTATTCGTAAATTGCAGCTGCCAGTGCTGCCCGCCATCGGCAGTGTGATAAAGACGCGATTGCTCGCCCGGCCCGGAAGACATCAAGAACGCTTCATCGGCGGAAAACGCAACCACTCCGCGGAAATCGAGAGACTCTGCTCCCGCTACTTGCGCTGGCATCCAGCTACTGCCGTTCAGCGTGCGCGCATACGTCCCGTGCGTGCCCGAGGCCCAGGCAATCTGCTGCGAGACTGCGCTCGCTCCACGAAAATCTTCTTTCGTGTGCGGGAATCCGATTTTCGGCCGGGATTGCGCGAACGCGCTGGCAGCGGTGAGAAGAACGAATCCGGTTCGAATGCGGGAACGCGCCACTTGGAGAGTAATTCCTGATTCTATTTCGCCGTAAACGGAGCGAACACGGCCGCCTTGCCGAAGTAAATGCGCAGCGTGCACTTGTCGCCATCGTGTGCGAAGGCCACTTCCAGCCCGTCTGAGGATTCGCTTACCTGATCGGTCTCGATCGTCGAGCGCACCACATCTTGCTTCTCGTCATACGTCGAGTGGGGCGTAACATTTTTGTTGATGGCCAGACTCCACGCCTTGCCGGGGATCGGATAAACCGTGTACGCGCCGGCCGGAATCGTCGAACCCCCGAAGCTCAACTGCGTGTCGGTAAAAAGTGTCATCGGCGCGCCACCCGGCTCCCACGGTTTCCCATTGGGAAGTCTCTCATTCTTCGACGTGACCGGGTTGTAGCGGATGGCGACCTGTTTGCCATCGTCCAGATTACAGCTCGCGATGGATTGGTCGTCCTGCTGTCCCCAGCAGGTTGCGGCAAAAATCATGAGAAAACAAGCAAAGACGGTACACGCGCGGAACATGGGAGGTTCCTCTGGGCAAAAAGTGTAGCGCCGAAAGCCCCAGAAGAAAAGAGAAAATCCTCCGCAACTCTCGCCAATGCAGGCAGCTGGCCGCACCGGCCGAGTTCAAAAATCGTTCATTGGCCCCGCTCCCTCACCTTCGATGCTGGCCTTCAGTGATATTCAGCGCCCGCAGTCCCGTTGCTACCGTTGAAGCTCGGAAACCGGTTGGTTGGAAGCCGGTCCCGCGAGGGCACACATTCATGGGGAAATCAGGACTCAGGATCTTATACGCTGAGGGTGACACCGAGGCTCAGGCAAGCACCGCCGCGGCGTTTGAAAAAGCCGGACACAGCGTGGAAAAGGCGCTCGGCCGAAAAGCCGTCGAAGCCGTGCTGCACAAGGGTACATTCGATCTGGTTGTTTTAGGACCCACCCTCTCTCGAAACGACCGCCACCACCTGCCTTACATGGTTAAGAAGGCCCATGCCGAAACCAGCGTGCTGGTTATGCACGCCGATGGAAGCCGCCATCCTTACGTAGACGCTTGCACCGATACCGGGGCCAGCATCGAGAATGTGATCGCGCGTATTGAGGGAATGAAGATTGCGGGCATGATGCCGGCCGTCGCTGCCGCGGCGGCAGGAGCCGGAAGGTAAATCGAACTGAAAGAATCGCGGGATTGCAACGGGCGGTTTCGGCCGCCCGTTTTTCCTTTCTTAACTCGCCATACTGAAGAGAACCAACTCAGTAATGAGTGGTCAGTAAGTCGCTGTTTTGGCGATGGTTTTTGGCGCCCAAAACAACCGCAAGGGCTTTTTACCCCGCCAAGTGGGAAATCAAGGGCAAGTAAGCGTCGCGTAGCCGGATATCTGGCATCCTCCGCCGCAGGCCGTAATCGCGCCGCACGTGGTCGCTCTCGATGCAAACACCGTATAGGCGCCGCTTGCGCCTGCCTCGCATTGAGCCACGCCGATGTCGCTGACCGTAACTTCCTTGGTGGGGGCTTGTTGGTAGCACACTCCCCAGGTCGCTTGCAGCGGGCTCACCGGCGAAGGCGGCGTTTGAAAGTAGCCGGTGGCGACAAACGGCACTTTTCCGCCAGAATAATTCTGCGCATTCGCAACCGTTGGACTGATGATGATCAGATTCGGAATGCCGG
>JASICF010000488.1 GCA_030044775.1 Candidatus Sulfotelmatobacter sp.
GCGACCGCGGCGGGAGCTGGCAATGTGCCCTCGCTGATTGACGGCAAGCTCGAGACGACCAAGCCGGGCGAGGTTTTCTGGTTCATCACCAAAGGTGACAAGGAAAATGGAATGCCTTCCTGGGCGCTATTGCCGGCAAAAGAACGTTGGCAATTGGTGAGCTATGTCAAGTCGTTGGGGTTGCCGCAGAACGCGAGTGCGGCCAGTCCGCTTCCCGAAGATACGGGTGGATCGAGCATCCAGGCTCCTCCGCCGATGAAACCGTTTACGGACTTCCGCTACGAGAGACCGGGAACCGTCCGCAAAATTACGGTTAGCGACCTCCCCCAACCCTACGCCACTCATTCGGCCGAGAACGGACCCAGCGTCGTAGCGCGGCCGGAAAATGCCTGGCCGAAGACCCTTCCCGGATTCAAAGTCGAACTCTTCGCTACCGGTCTCGAGAATCCCCGCACACTTCGCACAGCGCCGAACGGCGATATCTTCCTGGCTGAGAGCGACGCCGGACGCATTCGCGTATTCCGTGGAATGACGGCTGAAAATAAACCCGAGTTGTCGGCGGTTTTCACTACCGGCTTGAAACATCCTTACGGATTAGCTTTCTATCCTCCGGGCCCCAACCCAGAATGGCTCTACGTAGGCAGTACCGCGGAAATCGTCCGCTTCGCATATCACAACGGCGATTTGAAGGCTACCGGCTCGCCGCAGCACATCGCCGACCTTCCTGATACCGGCGGTCACTGGACTCGCGCCGTTGCCTTTTCGCAGGATGGCAAGAAATTATTTGTGGCGGTGGGTTCGGCCTCGAACGTGGACGATTCCGATACTCATCCCGACGAAAAAAATCGCGCCGATATTCTGGCGTGCGACCCTGCAAATTGCATCTTGAGCGTCTACGCTTATGGCATTCGCAATGCCGGCGGTGGAATTGCCGTCGATCCGCAAACCGGCGAGTTGTGGTGCTCGGTGAACGAGCGCGACGCGCTCGGCGATAACCTGGTGCCCGATTACATCACGCATGTGCAGGAGGGCGGGTTCTACGGATGGCCGTGGTGGTACATAGGCGGCCATCAGGATCCGCGGCACGCGGGCAAGCATCCCGAACTGAAAGACAAGGTGATCACGCCCGATGTGCTCCTGCAACCGCATAACGCCTCGCTCGAGTTCACTTTTTATGATGGCCAACAATTTCCCGCCGAGTACAAGGGAGATATTTTCGCCTCGGAACATGGATCATGGAACCGGTCCGTCCGCGCCGGATATGAAGTGATTCGCATTCCGCGGCATCAAACCGGCGATGCTTCTGGCGAGTACGAGGATTTTGTCACCGGCTTCGTGCTACCGGACGGAAAAGTATGGGGCCGGCCGGTAGGGATTACAACCGCTCCCGACGGATCTCTGCTGGTTAGCGATGACGGGTCGGATTCCATCTGGAGGGTGAGCTACGCCGGCAAATGATTTGAGCCGCTTTCGCGGGGAAGTCCCTGCGGGTAAGACTAAAAACCTGATTTCTGGCCGGTTGATAGATGGTGGGCGCTATAGGATTCGAACCTATGACTTCCACCGTGTGAAGATGGCACTCTACCGCTGAGTTAAGCGCCCACGCAAGAGTGGTTTTTATTCAAACATTTGCGGGGGGAATATGCAACCGCAGCCGATTTGCCGAGCCGCTTCGCGGAATCCACCTGACCTTCGAACGAAACCCTGTTGACTGTAAAGATTTGTGCCGCGGTAGAAATCTGTTGACGCGTTCCCCGCGTTCGGAGTAAAGTAGTCCGTTCTACGGGATTCGGGACTTCCTATCCTGCTCGAAGGCGATCTCGGCCAGTCAGCCCAAATCAGGAAATCTGAGCATCTTAGGGGTCCGGTTACGCATCTATTCAGTAGGGATTTGCGCTTAACTCCTTTAAAACCTTACAAGTGAATGATATGGAACGGTTACCGGGGGTTCTGGGCCGTTCCGGCAGAGGCGCGAGGCGAAGCGAATTTACCCATATTATAAGGAAGGAGCAGGACGACATGCGCTCTGATCGTGTGTTTGATGCTTTACAGACGTTACGGAACCGTTATATGCTTTGCCAGCTCGCCTCCAAGGCCACGCGGAAATTCCATCGGCCCAGCACCAGAATCCAGGAAACGATGAACGGGGTTTTGGACCGGATCGCGGGCGCGGAGCGGCAGGATGTTCTGTCGGAACCGGAAAATTTTGCTGAGGCACAACGGCGGGCTGCATAGGCAGCCCGGTCCGCCTGCCTTATAGATTTTTGTCTTCCCTGAATACCCTCCTTTTGGAATCTTCCGACCACGCTGAAACGAATACGCGCAAGTGCTCGGGTCTAGCTGGTCGTTTTTAGGATGCATCATGACCATTGCTGAATTAAAAGAGAAAAACATTACCGAGCTGACCAAGATCGCAAGGACCTTGGAACTGCCCGGGGCCAGCGGCCTGCGCAAGCAGGATCTCATCTTCAAAATCCTGCAGGCGCAGAGCGAAAAAGAAGGTCACATCTTTGCCGAGGGCGTGCTCGAAATTCTGCCCGATGGCTACGGCTTCCTGCGCTCGCCGGATTACAACTATCTGCCCGGCCCGGATGACATTTATGTCTCGCCTTCGCAGATTCGCAAGTTCGATCTGAAAACCGGCGACACGATCAGCGGCCAGGTGCGTCCTCCGCACGAGGGCGAGAAGTATTTCGCGCTGGTGAAGATCGAGGCGGTAAATTTTGAATCGCCAGAAGAAGCGCGCAACAAGATTCTGTTCGACAATTTGACGCCGCTGTATCCGCAGGAGCGCATCAAGCTGGAAACGACGCGAGAAAACTCCAGCGCGCGCGTGATGGATTTGCTGACTCCTCTCGGCAAAGGACAGCGCGGCCTGATCGTTTCCCCTCCCCGCGCCGGCAAAACCATGTTGTTGCAAAACGTCGCGAATTCAATCACGACGAATCACCCGGAAGTTGTGCTGATGGTTCTGCTGATCGATGAGCGCCCGGAAGAAGTCACGGACATGCAGCGCTCGGTGAAGGGCGAAGTGATTTCTTCCACTTTCGACGAGCCAGCGGCGCGGCACGTGCAGGTCGCTGAAATGGTGATCGAGAAGGCCAAGCGGCTGGTCGAGCACAAACGCGATGTTGTGATTCTGCTGGATTCCATTACGCGCCTGGCGCGCGCTTACAACACGATTGTTCCGCCTTCAGGCAAGGTCCTTTCTGGCGGCGTGGATTCCAACGCATTGCAGCGGCCAAAGCGGTTTTTCGGATCTGCCCGCAATATCGAAGAAGGCGGATCGCTGACGATCATCGCAACCGCATTGATCGACACCGGCTCGCGCATGGATGACGTGATCTTTGAAGAATTCAAAGGCACGGGCAACTCGGAAATCATTCTCGAGCGCAAGCTGGTCGATAAGCGCGTGTTTCCCGCCATCGATATTCAACGCTCGGGCACGCGCAAAGAGGAGCTGCTCATTCCGCGCGAAGACCTTTCGCGCATCTGGGTGCTGCGCAAGGTGCTGAACCCTTTGTCGCCGGTCGAAGCTATGGAACTTCTGATCGACAAGCTGAGCAAGACGAAGACCAACGGCGAGTTCTTGTCGAATATGAGCGCGTTGTAACTGGTCCTGTAAGTTAAAGCCAGATTTGGCGAGCCCCCGGCCTCTCTCCGGAGGCTACTCCTTTTGTGCGGCAGTATCCCTTCTCTCGCATCCTCGGAAGTGTCATACTCTCACCAACGGGGGATCAAGTTCCGACCCGTTTTCGGGGGCACCGTGGGAACCCAAAGAATAATCTGGAGCGTTCTTTTCTGTTCATTGTTTTCCCTTTCCGCACGGGCACAAACGATGCCGCAACGACCGGGCCCTCCCATGGTTCCTCCCAATACGGAGACTGGCGACAATGTGCAACAACAAATGGCTCACGATCTGGCCAAGAAAGTCAATGAACAACGGCAAAAAACGCTTATCGATGACACAGACAAACTGGTCAAGCTGGCTGGGGAATTGAAGGATTACGTTGACAAATCGAATGCGGATGTATTGTCGCTCGACGTGATCAAGAAGGCCGATCAGATCGAAAAGCTGGCTCGTAGCGTGAAAGAAAAGATGAAGGGACCGAACTAGCGCTGCAATAGGTGGTGAGCGTAACGGGGATTCATCACCAGCCGCAATGACTCAGGGACATTGGTACGTGGAGCGCAGGAGCGGGATATCGCTAGGGTGCTGAACCTTCCATTCCTCCCAAGCACCTGGAGACAAGTCGCAGATTCTGGCTTCGCCGTTGAAGCGAATCAGCCAGTTAAGGTTCAGATCAAAGGCGCGTCTTTTCTGCTCCGCTGTCGCGCGCATGTCGAGCTTGCTCAAGATGAACCGCTTCCCAATCGGATTGCCGACGCAGTAGGAACTCCGGCACGTTCCCGATTGTTCGCGAGCCTCTGAAATAATTGCAGCCAATTTGCCGCCGGTGACTTGACGCTCGAACATGACACCGACATCGACCACCTTGCCGTCCTGAGTGCCGACTCGTGCGTCCAATGCCGCCCCAGAGTGAAACGCGAGTCTGGCGACCGAGGTTTCTGCGATTTCAAAGTTAACTTCATAAACCCCGTACCGGTTTTCGCTGGAGACCTCATACTGAATGAATTCCTTCGAGATTCGTTGAGCGTCCGCATCGCCACTGCTTCCAACATCCAGCATCTCAACGGCCTTTAAGAGCCTTTGGGCTTGAGCTTCGGAGTGTCGTAGCTGCATAAACGTAAAGGTGGCCCAAATGAAGATGAGGGCAAAAGCACAAGCATAAAAGCGACGAGCCCGACGTAAAGCCATTCGCCCCAGGCACCATGCAGTCGCGGGAAACAATTTGCGGAATGCCATGGAGATAAAGACTCCGCAGTGAGTGTAGTTGTTTCCGGCTATGCGGATTCGTGACTGACGTAATCAGGCGTTTTCGCCTCAAGACCCTCCAGCCGGCCCTCGCCCAAACAAAAATGCCATCCCCCAAGGGATGGCACTTCTATTCGGCGAGACATGCCTACGCTTTATCGCTTCGAATCCGCATGCCGAAGAACGAGCGGTAAACGAAGACGAAGGACGCGATAAAGAATGCCAAAGCGAGCCCGCTCGTAATGCCGGTGCCCTGCTGCTGTGACAAACTTACTGCGAGCTCGACCGCCAGTAATCCGAACAGAGTGGTGAACTTGATGATCGGATTCAGGGCTACCGACGACGTGTCTTTGAACGGATCGCCGACCGTATCGCCGACGACGGTCGCATCATGCAACGGAGTTCCTTTCTGCTTGAGTTCGACTTCGACAATCTTCTTGGCGTTGTCCCAGGCAGCGCCGGCATCGGCCATGAAGATCGCCTGATAGAGGCCGAAGATGGCGATTGAAATCAGATAACCGACAAAGAAAAACGGCTCGACGAAAGCGAACGCCAATGTTGCAAAGAACACCGCAATAAAGATGTTCAGCATGCCCTTTTGCGCATACTTGGTGCAGATCTCCACAACTTTCTTGCTGTCTTCGACGGAGGCTTTCTCGACGCCCTCGAGCTTGATATTCGCCTTGATGAACTCGACGGCGCGATAGGCGCCGGTGGTCACCGCTTGCGTGGATGCGCCGGTAAACCAATAAATTATGGCGCCGCCCGTGATCAGACCGAGGAAGAATGGCGCATGCAGCAAGGAAAGCTTGTTGACGTTTTCGGCAAGGCCGTTGGTCAGCGCCATGATGATGGAGAAAATCATCGTGGTGGCTCCGACCACCGCGGTCCCAATGAGTACCGGCTTCGCCGTGGCTTTGAAGGTGTTGCCGGCGCCGTCGTTGGCTTCGAGCAAGTGCTTGGCTCGATCGAAGTTTACGCTCATGTTGAAATCTTTCTTGATTTCGGCTTCCACATTCGGAACCTGCTCGATGAGAGAAAGTTCGTAGACGGACTGAGCGTTGTCGGTAACTGGACCGTAGGAATCGACCGCGATAGTGACCGGCCCCATGCCTAGGAACCCAAAGGCGACTAGGCCGAAGGCA
>JASICF010000489.1 GCA_030044775.1 Candidatus Sulfotelmatobacter sp.
GCGGGCGACGGCGGCGGTGGCGGCGATTCGGGCGGCAGGACGATCCCGGGACGGCGCTGAAAACCATCCGCAGATGCAGGCGGTCCAGAGTTGCCGGGAAAATCGCGCTCCACCTGGCGCGTGGCATAAGCGTCTACTTCTACGCTGCCGGCTTTCGCCTCGGCCCGAACATATTTGCCGAGATTAAACCCGGCAACAGGAATGGGACGCTCTGAGACCCACCTCCCTACCTGTTCGCCTTCTTCACCTGCATTTTGCGACGCCTGCCCTGGACTCCGCGGCACCCCGGGCATGGTGGCGGGTTTGCCGGTTGCTACAAGAGTCCAATCCCGTGGGTAGTGAAACGTAAGATCGAAATCTGCCATCGCCAAGCCACGATTCGGATACCAGGTGCCTCGTTCCCCAACATAAAGCAACCCGTTACCCGCTTCAGCCAGAACATCTCCTGCATACACAAAACGCAAGCTGATTTGCTGTCCCTTGACCGCTGGGGCGGGCAAGATTACGGCCACAAGATCGTCTCCGCTGCGTGCCAGCCGCGATCCTTCCACGGCGGGATTGTGAATAAATTCCACCGGTTGCCCGTCGGCTTCGACGCTCTTCACATGGAGGAAACGGGACAATTCGAAAATCAGGAAACGCGACCCCCCGTGTTCGGTGTCAAGCTGCAGTTTCACATCCGCGTCAAGCTCCTTCGGGGGTTTTACGTGCGCGTCGATGACGTAAGCGTGGATGAGAATCCGATTCTGGCGAGATTCCGATTGTTCCGGTAACGTCTCCGGGATTTTTTTCTGCAAAACTCGCTTGGGCTCGGCGGTCTGAGTCGAAAAGGAAGTCCACACGTCGTAGTAGACCTTGCCATCTTCGGTAGTCCGCGTTTGTCCGGCTTCGATCTGCTCCTCGGCGGTTGAATCGAAGAAAAGATCGAAGACACCGAGCGTGTTTCCCTGCAGCCGCGCATGAAGCAGGCGATCTTCGGGGTCAGTCTCCTTTTTTCTCCCAGCACCTTTTGCCGCTTCGTCAGGTAACAGCTCGCAGAAAGTGGAGAGCAGCCGCATGGCGTCCTCTTTTGCCAGATTGCGCGCGGTCCCGTCCCAGCTTGCGGTAAACTCCTCCGCCTGGTCCGGTGCTCTCAGGCCCGGCTGCAATTCGGCGGCGGTGTCATCGTTGAAGCGGAAGTATCCGCTGGAAAATTCCTCTTCCAGTATCGCCATCCCCGTGAACCGGCTCATCGACCTTCGTTCAATTTCGCTGGGGGGGCTGAGAAGAACTTCGCCATCCCCCACAAAAAATGCGCCCGTGATTCTACCTAGCACATCTCTCGTGAAAGCAATCGTGCCATCATTCAAAGTGATGTGAATGGCTGCTCGATCGATGGAAGCATCGCGAACCCCAAAAACTCGCGCCGGGTCGAGTCCGACACTGCCCAGTTGTAAGTAGAGCGACTCGGCAGGTCCGGGCTGATGACTCTGTGCCGTAACCGATTGCGCCTTCGATGCCGAAACGAAACTGGAAAAACTGAGGCACAGGACGAGTGCTTTGCCAATTCCGCGCGGTACTTTGGTCACGTGGGTGAGAACCCTCACTGTTGCTAGAATGCGCTTCGATGCGCCTTCGTGTCACTAGCTTGGGAATATTATGGTTGCTGCTCGCCTCTGCGGCGTCGGCCGATACCATCCATTTAAAGAACGGCGGCACCATCGTGGCCGATAGCGTTCGCGAAAAGGGAAATCGCTATATATATGATGTCGGCGACGACAGCTATGCAATTCCCAAGAGTTCGGTAGATCACATTGAGGCCGGAGGCCTCGCGGCTTCGGCCGCGTCGAGCTCGGACAAAGTTGCGGACCTTCCAGTTTTCGTTCCAGTCGAAAGCTTGGCAAATATTGGCAATCTGCCGAAGGACATTATTCAAGACGGCAAAGTCGATCCCGACGCGCTTTCAAAACTCGAGAAGCAAGGCAACGCCGAGCTGAGCGCAACTGCGGACTTTATTGCCGGAAAGTTCGAATTCGAACATGGCAATGTAGATTCGGCGCGCCGCTACTTCGATAGTGCCCTTCGCTTCCAGCCGGCCAATGCGACCATCCTTACGTATTACGCCGCGCTTCTGGTGCGCACCGGCAAT
Organism: Candidatus Sulfotelmatobacter sp.; assembly: GCA_030044775.1. Lineage (GTDB taxonomy): Bacteria > Acidobacteriota > Terriglobia > Terriglobales > Acidobacteriaceae > Sulfotelmatobacter. The sequence continues at coordinate 2,129 of JASICF010000489.1, forward strand.
GCCGCGCAGGCTTTGATTTATGCGCAGCAAGCGGTGAACGCTGCCCCACAATCGCCCGACGCTTACACCGTATTAGGTTATGCGCAGCAAGCTTGCGATCACACGAAAGAAGCGGTCGCTGCCTGGCAGCATTCGCTCGAACTGCGTCCCGACCCGAATGTACGGCAGTACCTGGCTAAAGCGCAGCGGGAACAGAACGTCGAGACCGACTTTTCGGAACGCGAGAGCAGCCATTTTGTGTTGCGCTATGAGGGCCGGCAGACCTCGGATGCGTTTCGCGCCCAGATTTTGGCCGCGCTCGAATCGGACTACGATGATCTGGCCCGCGAGTTGGGCACTCCCCCACACGACAACATTCTGGTAACCCTCTACACCGAGCAGGCTTTTTTTGACGTCACCCGCGCCCCCTCCTGGTCGGGCGCACTCAACGACGGCAAGCTTCGTATCCCGATCAATGGTTTGAGTTCGGTCACGCCTGATTTGGCGCGAGTTTTGCGGCACGAGCTGGCACATTCGTTCATCAATCAGCTCTCTGCCGGGCGCTGCCCGATCTGGCTTCATGAGGGGATCGCGCAGCTGATGGAACCGAAATCGCTCGGCGGCGACGGCCGGCAACTGGCGCAACTTTTCAAAACCCAGCGCAACATCCCGCTCAACATGCTGGAAGGCAGCTTCATGAGCTTCTCCGGCGCGCAGGCTTACCTGGCTTATGCGGAATCCCTGGCTGCTGTTTCGTATGTCAGTGATTCTTACGGCATCAGCGATATTCAACGAATTCTGCAACGGCTCAGCGAGGGCAGCTCGACCGAGGCTGCTCTGCGGGCCACTATCCACTCTGATTACGGGCAGCTCGAGGCCGAAGTTGGCAAGTACCTAAGCGACAAATACGGCGATTAGCCTCGTCAATCGGAGAAATCCCGGTTTACCGCCCGCCATCCCTTGTGCTAGTTTCGCTTAACTGCCCAGGATGTGCGCCTTATTCCAGCCCGATGTCCCGCCGCCTATTCAAACCACCGAGCCTGTCCAAACGAATTTTCCAAAGATCGCGGGAGCGGAGATTGCGGGAGCATTTTTCCGGAACCGCGTCGCGGGCGACTTTTACGACTGTTTTCGGGTCAGCCCGGAACGCGTTCTATTTGGGTTGTTGGATGTCGCCGGCCGTCCGGATACGAACCGGCTGATTCTGGACGCTGCACAGGCCTTTTTCCGCACACTCGGACCGGAACTCTTTGCTCCGTCCGACATCAACGAATCGGATGCCATGGTCCAGCTCTGCGTGCATCTCAACCGCGGCATTATGGAAAAGGCTGCCGGAGTTCACTCCTGCCCGGCGTTCATCGGCTGCTATCACGAGAGATTTGGCACGCTCTGCTATACCAACGCGGGTCACACGCCAGGCCTGCTGCGGGATCGAAGCGGCGTCGTGGAACTTGCGTCGACCGGCTTGCCGCTTGGACTGTTTTCGCATGCCACTTGTGAAGCTCCGACCGTGGGTATCGAGAAGGGAGGCGCGCTTCTTCTGGTTTCGCGCGGAGTGGTGGAATGCGCCTCTAAAAACAGCGCCGAACAAGGCGCCGAATTCGGCCTGCAGCGGACCAAGGACCTTCTGCTCGCCGATCATTCCGCAAGCGCACAGGCATTATGCGCATCGATTCTGCGGGAGGCCGGCGAGCCCGTTGGCGATCTGCTGACTCCCGAGGATATGACTGCGCTGGCGTTGTTGCGTTCGAGTTAGTCGACCGCAAGCAGGCAAAAGCAGCCTCCGCAATTACATCCAACGGTGCTGTGCTCGCCTCGGACAACTGCGCCAGAAGTAGTAGAATGAGGCGATAGCTTTCGCCGCGCTCGGCGGCTCTGCGACTCTATGAAAAAATTATTTGCGATTCTTGTTGGCTTGGCCTGTCTGCCGGTTTTCTGCGCGGGACAGGTCGTCGAAGAGATTATTGCGCGCGTAAACAACGAGATCATCACCCGCTCGGAGTTCGACCGCAGCAAGGATCAATTACGGGATGATGTCAAGCAACAGGATCCAGCGAACGCGGATGCAGTCTACACCACGCGCGAGA
>JASICF010000490.1 GCA_030044775.1 Candidatus Sulfotelmatobacter sp.
CGCTACGAAGCAAGCCAGTTCGGGTCTCCTTATATCGAGACCGAGCACCTGCTGCTCGGGCTACTGCGCGAAGACAAAGCCCTGACCAACCGATTTCTGCGGTCGCACGCCTCGGTGGAATCCATCCGCAAACAGATTGAAGGCCACACTACGATTCGGGAGAAGGTTTCGACCTCCGTCGATCTGCCTCTCAGCAATGAATGCAAGCGGGTGCTGGCCTACGCTGCCGAAGAAGCCGAGCGGCTTTCGCACCGGCACATCGGCACGGAACATCTTTTATTGGGACTGTTGCGCGAAGAAAAATGCTTTGCCGCGGAAATCCTGCACGAGCGAGGCCTGCGGCTTTCGACGATTCGCGAAGAATTGGCGCGGACCACACAGGAAAAAGCGCAGCCGCAGCGGCAGCGAGAGTCTTCCCTACTGAGTGAATTCTCACGCGACCTCACTCAGGCCGCGATGGACAGCCAGCTCGATCCACTGGTGGGGCGGGATGGCGAACTTGAACGCGTGGTTCAGATTCTCTGCCGGCGCACAAAGAATAATCCGGTTCTGATTGGCGAGCCGGGTGTAGGCAAGACCGCTATCGTAGAAGGCTTGGCGCAGCGTATTGCTGACGGCGAGGTTCCCTCTTTCTTGGCTGACAAGCGAATTCTCGCACTCGATCTTTCGCTGATTGTCGCAGGAACAAAATACCGCGGGCAGTTTGAAGAGCGTTTGAAGACGATCATGAAAGAGCTGATGGAATCGCAGAATTCCATCATCTTCATTGATGAATTGCACACGCTGGTTGGTGCAGGCTCAGCCGAGGGTTCGCTCGATGCCGCCAACATTTTGAAGCCGGCGTTGTCCCGCGGCGAGATTCAGTGCATCGGCGCAACCACCCCCGGCGAATACCGCAAGTCGATTGAAAAGGATCGCTCGCTGGAGCGCCGCTTTCAGGCGGTGAAGGTTCCGCCGCCGAGTGAATCCGACGCGGTGAAAGTTCTTTTCGGGATCAAAGACCGTTACGAGAAATTTCACGCGGTGACTTACACCGACGACGCGATCAACTTTGCCGTTTCGCACTCGAACCGCTACATTCCGGACCGCTTTTTGCCGGATAAGGCGATCGATCTGGTGGATGAAGCCGGGGCGCGCGTGAAACTGCGCCAGACTTCGCAGCCCGAGGAAATCAGCGAAGTGCAGAAGCGGATCAAGTTCATCGTTCACCGCATGGAGAACGCGATTGCGAACCATGAGTTCGAAAAGGCGCGTTTCTACTCCGACGAAGAACGCAAAGAGCGCGAAAACCTACGCGCCCTGCGCGAAAAGTATCATCTCGATGAATCATCCACCGGCGTGGTTGGCCGCGAAGATATCGAAGATGTAGTTTCGCGATGGACGGGCGTTCCCATCACTTCGATTAAAGAAGAAGAAACACAGAAGCTGCTGCGCATTGAAGAAGAACTGCACAAGCGCATCATCTCGCAGGACCGGTCGATCAGCGCGCTGGCGCGGGCCATCCGCCGTTCACGCGCAGGCTTGAAGAGCCCGAATCGCCCGATCGGTTCGTTCCTGTTCCTGGGACCGACCGGTGTCGGCAAGACTGAGGTTGCGCGCACGCTGGCGCAGTTCATGTTCGGCACAGAAAAGGCTCTGGTGCGGTTCGACATGTCGGAGTTCATGGAGAAGCATTCGGTCTCGAAGCTGATCGGTTCGCCTCCGGGATATGTGGGTTACGAAGAGGGCGGACAACTGACAGAACGTGTCAAGCGAGCGCCATATTCTGTCGTTCTGCTCGATGAAATCGAGAAGGCGCATCCGGATGTGTTCAACATTCTGCTGCAGGTTTTTGAAGACGGCCAGTTAACCGACGGGCTGGGCAACACGGTCGATTTCAAGAACACGATTCTGATCATGACGTCGAACATTGGAGCGCGGCACCTTCAGAAGCGCGAGGGCTTCGGTTTCCAGTCGACGGCGGACGACATGGTTTCCAGCAAGGTGGAGGAACTGGTGAAGGGCGAAGTGAAGCGCACCTTCAATCCGGAATTCCTGAACCGGCTGGACGAAATCATTCTGTTCCAGGCTTTGAGCGAGTCGGATCTGATCCAGATTCTCGAGCTCATGGTAACGCAGCTCAACGCGAATCTGGCGCAGAAGTCGATTACGGTGACGGTCGCCGACGAAGCGAAGAAGTGGATTCTCAACCAGACGCTGACTGACCGCTCCTATGGAGCGCGTCCGCTGCGGAGGGCTTTGCAGAAGTACATCGAAGACCCGCTTTCGGAAGCGCTGATTCAGGGGACGATCACGACGCGTCCGGCGTTTATCGAGGTTTTCCTTGAGGACAACAAGCTGTTCTATCGGCCGGTAGACGCGGAAAAGGCCGAAGGCGTGCTGCTGTACGAGAACAGCTAGGTTGTGTAGGGATAGACGCCCCGGCTGTCCGGCCGAGCGAAGCTCGGCGAGTTTTCAGCCGCCAGCGAAAGCTGGCGGCTTTTGCTTTGCTGTTTGCGGCGAATGCCTCGCCGGGAATCGTCAATCCCTTTACAATGGAAGGATGGCACCTCCTGAAGCGATTCTTGATCGATGGGTTAAAAAGCAGGCCAGCGAGCACCCGGCGTGCCGGGGCTACCATGGGAAGCTCGATCTCGACCGGGTCGAGCCCCCTCCTTTGGATCCTTTTTGCGCTTCGTACAGGACGCGATGAACCAAGCGCTTCGGTCGGAGAACGCGAACGCGTCGGGTGGCACCTCGCATCCTCCTTTTCATTTCGACTATGTTGAGGTTGATGGCGGGTCGAAGAACGCTCATGCTTTCGAGCATGCGGGATTCTCGTTTATTGTTGTCACTCGGCCCTTAGTCGAGATGCTCTGGGATCTCTCGCGGCGGCTCAGCCAGTCTGCGCTGGTGCTGCAACTGCTCGGGATTGATAGAGAGGTTGTTAGGTTGGAAGCGTTTCAGGCGCTTCTGTTCCAGTGGGAGCTTGCCTTTGTCGTCTCGCACGAGTACACACACCATATCCATCGGCATTCCGGCAGCTCGTCGGACCGCCTGTGGAGCGAGTTCACCGGGAGCAGGCCACCGGGCGAATTGGAGCATCAGGCGCAAGAACTTGACGCGGACGGGTACGCACTTTATCTAACTCTGGCCAACTATGTGAGAGGAGCAGCACGACAAAATGCGCTTGCTCAGGTCGGGATGCAGAATTGCACTGGTCTTCAGGGCGACGAATTCTTGATTACGGGATTTTTCGTCGCTCTCACGGCCCTATTCTGCTCCCTGTGGCCTGAAAATGTCCCTCTCGAGTCGGTCTCGCAGCGGCCGCACCCTCCTGCGCCGGTGAGAATTGAGCACGCGATACGCATTGCTGCGATGTGGAGCAACCAGAACACCTCAGTTCCAGAATCGTGGTTTAGCTCCGAGCGCTTCCAAGCGATATACCTCGCAGCGACTAGCGCAGTCAACGGCGGAGGTCGCCCGCAGTGGGACTCACTCGTTGCGTTCCTGCGTGGTGAGGTCGGGGCCGCATACTACCGCGAACTGTCGGACCGGTTCGAAGTCGTCCGAAAGGCAGGTGAGGAGACCGTGCGAGTTAAGCCGACGCATAGTCAGCCCGCATAAGGAGGCTCCGCCGGAGCGCAGCCAAGTTTCCTCTCGAGGTCTAATCTCCCGCCGCGGCCCTCGGCCTTCCTCCCAACTTTCCGTTCGCTCTTGACGCCGCCTTCTTTGCCCGGCTGCGCGATTTGCCACCGAGTTGTCCCAGCCGGGCAGCCATCCACTTCTTTGAGCCAAAAACTCCCTCGAGAAGAGCCGGTATGTAGAGATCCGCATCGAGCTTCGGGAAATGGATTCCGAACCCTGACGGGCTGATCTCAATTTCCTCAAGCTGAGAAGGCGAGGCGTGCTCCAGGCCTTGAGCATCCTGTGGCGAAAAGCTGATGGTCAGCTTTGAGTTCAGATCGACCACAATGCGGCTGCTGCCGCGGTCGTATCGCGCGGACACGGCGTGCGGGGTGGTTCGCCCGAACTCGTTTGCTCGCTCGGTCGCCTTTTCAAAGACTTTCAAATCCATGAATTCTCTCCCATGTCGCGCAAAGCTCACGCAGTCTAACTGACAGCTCGTTCTCAATCCGCCTGAGATCGCGCTTCGCAAAGCTGTAATTCATACGAAGTTCAACCGGCCCGCTGGGACAATTCAGGTTGAAGAGAGCCTCACAGCCTTTGCCAATTACATGCACATGCGCTGGTTGGTGATCGTTCGGGTAAATCACTGCGCGAAGCCCGGCGAATCGGCAGACCGTCGGCACAATCACATGGTAACATAATCCCAATCGCTTAGGTTAATCCTGCAATATCGGGTCGCTGCACTCCATTCGGTCTCCGTTGGCCCCCCATAAATCTTTCCTTTGAGCCGCAACACTGCAGCCCCTTTGGGGTTTGAAGCGCCAACCATTGGGGGCGTGCCAACCGAGGAGGATGTATGAAGTGCAGTGTTGTTGGCGCAACTTTAGCGATCTCCCTTGCCTCTTGTGCTGTAGCGCGCGCTCACGACGTCGTTCTGCCCGCCGGCACTCTCTTGCAATGCACCCTCAACGAGCCTAACTTCTCCAGCAAAACAGCCGAGGTCGGCGATCCCGTCGTTTGCCATTTGCGAGGGCAGACCGAATTCGGCGAGCAAGCGTTTCCCCGTGGCAGCTATCTGGTAGGACACCTGGAATCCGCGAAAGAGCCGGGGCACTTTGTCGGCAAAGGTTATCTCCAACTGCAGTTTGATCGCATCGGGTTGCCCACCGGGGACCTGCCGCTTGAGGCGAAGGTCATCGCCACGCGCGGATACAAAGTCGACAAACACGGCGATATCGAGGGTAAAGGCCATGCCGTACGCGATGTGGTGGAATGGATGCTTCCTCCGCTCTGGCCCTGGAAAGTGATCACGCTGCCCATGCGCGGGCCGCGGCCCACGCTGAAAGGCGAGACGGTATTGCAGCTGCGGCTCATGGACGATATTCAGCTGCCGCAGTTAGCGCAGACCTATGGTCCGGGATGGCATTTCTTCGGCAGCGTGCAGAATGATTCTTACAACGAATCTGCCGGTCGCCCCGGCCTGTCGATCCGGGGCACGGTTGAAACTTCCAGCGTCGAAGTTTCGGGCGAGGTAAGCGTGCCTCATGCTTCCTATGCCAGATACGTGACGCGGGTTGTTAGTGATGCAAGTCTGCCAGCTTCAGGATCGCCGGTGTTTGTTCTCAAGACCGGAACGGTTCTGGCGGTAGGCAATTATCAATATCAGGACGGCCGGCTCACCTATACTTTGGCCAGCGGCGGAGGCGGGGTGGTCAGCACTGATGACGTCGATTGGGCCGCCACGACTGCGGTCAACAACCAGCGCGGCGTGCACATGACGCTGCACGGCGGGCACATGGTTCCGGAGGTATCTCCGGGGTTGTGAGCGCTTAAGCGACGTTTCGCAATTCTTTCTTAAGCCGCCGGTGCAAGCCGGCGGCTTTCGCTTTCAAAAAGTCTTTGCGACCACATGGCTCTGATTGGAATCGGATTAGGCAAAATCGTTCGAGGTACTTATGGCTAAAGTCAACATCGCTGAGAAATTTGCCAGGATTACGGAATACTGGAAGCCCTATATTGCCGCCGAGCTCAACGGACAGATGGTTAAGTTCGACAAGCTGATGGGAGAGTTCGTCTTTCATCATCATGATCATGAAGATGAAATGTTTTTGGTAGTAAAGGGCCGCTTCCGGATGGAGTTTCGCGATCGTCACGAGTGGATCGAGGAAGGTGAATTCATCGTCGTGCCACGAGGCGTCGAGCACCGGCCGGTGGCCGATGAGGAATGCTGGATTTTGCTGTTCGAACCGGCCTCGACGTTAAATACCGGGAATGTGGTGAACGAGCGGACTTTAGCGGAGCTGGAGCGGGTGTAGATCGGTGCGAGCGGCACCAGCACGCGGGAAGATTCAGAGATATGGCAAAATGAGATGCCATGGATTTGACCGTTTATTCCGCGCCCTGGTGTCCGGATTGCCGCGTGGCGAAGCGCTTTCTTGCTGAACACAACATTCCCTATAAAGACATCGACATTACGCAGACGCCGGGAGCGGTCGAAGAGATCATCAAGAATACGGGCAAACGCGCGATCCCGCAGTTTGTTATCGATGGCAAGTGGGTGCAGCCGTATGTGCCCGGCAAAGGCTTTCTCTATGACGAGATGTCCAAGCGTCTGGGAATCAAGAAGCCATAGCAGTAACCTGTCTTGATTACATAATCGTTCTCTAAAGCGTCAACCTCGCTGCCACTGAATGCCAATCCCGCTGCGGCGTTGATGTCTCCCGTACATTGTCCTTCGTACCGTGGAAAAACTGATTGCCTCGGGGGAAGATCGGAACTCCCGATTTTCCAACGCTTTGCGTGTTTTAAGCGTGGATTCTGCGGGCATTCCACATCCCATGGCACAGCAGGAGATTCCACAAGGGTCAAATGAAGTGACGGAGAGCTGGCAGCAAGCCGTCCAGTCTGTCCTGGGAATGGTTGTGCTCATCGGCGCGGTGGCGATGTTTCATTACTATGCACCTGCGACGGTGCAGGTTCCGCAGCCTGACGAATTGCACCGGCAAGTCCAGCAGCTCAGCGAACAGGTGGCACAACTCCAACAGCAGCAGGCTACGCCAGCCCTGGTTCTGAGCCGCTATCGCAATTCGATCGGCTACATCTACGGAATCTACCAAGTTGGATACGAGAGCCATCCGGCGGCAATCCGCGCACGGGTTTCGGGCACTGGATTTCTAGTTGGCGATGGGCTTCTGGCGACAAACCGCCATGTTGCCGAACCCTGGTACGGAGACAGCGAAGCAGAAGCACTGATCCGGCGTGGAGCATCGCCAAGGTTGGAAAGCATGGTGGTTTTCTTTCCAGGCTCGCCGACTCCGGTGAATTTAATGCCCGGCGCAGTCTCCTCGTCGGAAGATCTGGCAGTGTTGCGAATCGAAGACAAAAGTGCGGTGCGTGGACTTTCCTTGTTGCCCCTGGCAAAAGGAGTCTCACTTCCGGGAGAACCGGTGACGGTGGTTGGCTACCCGATGGGAATTGCGGGCATGGTGGCGAAGTCGCCGAGCGGCATTTACCAGCGACTTGCTTACCGGCATAGCGATATCACCGAGGCGAGTGA
>JASICF010000491.1 GCA_030044775.1 Candidatus Sulfotelmatobacter sp.
GATCTTTGTGCGCTGGCATGCCCGGAGAATCTGATCGTGGTTTCCAGCGCGCGCAACGAGCAGACGCGAAGAAAAGAACTCACCAATTTTACCTATGACCTGAGCCGCTGCATGTTTTGCGGACTATGCGAAGACGCCTGCCCGGTCGACGCACTCGAACTCACGCAGGATTTCGAACTTGCCAGCTATTCCCGCCAAGGATGGATCTGGGACCGCGAAACCCTCGAAAAAGGTCCGCAGCCGACGCAATACAGGAAATAATCCTCAGTATCAATCGCGATCGGACAAATCAGCCGGCTGCTGTTGTGTCATGCAGTGCAGCGTGCCGAGTCCCCAAACCAGATCGCCCGCGTAGATTGGCACGACTTCACGCTCGGGAAAAAGATCGGAAAGAGTATTGAGTGCGATGCGATCGTTCGGATCGTTAAAGACTGGGACAAGGACTTTTCCGTTTGCGATGTAAAAATTCGCGTAGCTGGCGGGCAAGCGACGCTTTTCAAAAATGACCGGCCGGGGCAGGGGGATTTCGACAATGTTCAGCCGGTTACCGTCCTGATCACGTGCGGCCTGCAGGCGGCGAAGGTTCTCGCGCAGCGCCGAGTGATTAGGATCTTTTCGGTTCGGTTCGACGACTGTGATGACTGTGTCCGGCGCGACGAAGCGTGTGAGGTCATCGACGTGCCCGTGGGTGTCGTCTCCAGAGATGCCTTTGCCCAGCCAGATAACGTGCGGCGCGCCGAGATAAGCAGCGAATAACTTTTCATAATCCTTTCGCGACATGCCCGGATTGCGCCGCTGCACTCTGCTCAGCAGACATTCTTCGGTCGTCAGAATCGTGCCGTGGCCGTTGACGTCGATCGAGCCGCCTTCGAGAACGACGGGCACGCCGCGCTGGTAAGGCTCAGTGAATTCAACCCTGGCAACGCCTGCCATCATTGGGCTCATTTTTTGGTCGTAACGATAGTTGGAATACTTTGCCCAGGCGTTGAAGCGAAAGTTTATAGCGTGCATCTGCCGGGCTTCGCGTGGCCTGACAGCCGAGGGCGGCTGTCGCCACAAGGACTGAGTGACAAAAATGCACCCCGAGTCGCGCACCCAAACGCGATCTGTTCGCCAACGGTGAAAGCGAACGTTTTCCAGCGAAGCATTCGCGCGGCTGAGCAGCTTGCGAACGTTTCGTTCCGCTGCAATGTCGTTGACAATCAGTTCGACGCGCTCATGCCGCGCCAGGTTGCGAATGATCTCTGCATAGACCCACGGAATCGGCTCGAATTTCCCTGGCCAGTCGTCATGATTGTGCGGCCACGCGAGCCAGGTTGCCGCATGCTGCTCCCATTCGGCGGGCATGCGATAGCGACTCTCTTCGACATGGGTTGAAGCGTTGCTCGACGAAATGAACCGTGGCATTGAGCTAGTTTATTTCACCGGGCGAGAGACAAAGCATCAAATCCTGAGCGTGACTTTATGCAGTTGGTCTCTTCGGAACCAACATTCCGATTCATTTGAGACGTCCCCAACGGCATCTGCGTTATTCCTCCCGACTGCTCCCAGAATCTAAGGAGCGTAACGGGTGAACACAAGGTCTGTCCCCTGCGCCTTCTGGTGGCAGGGGAAGCAGGGTTTCATGAATGCCGCGTCGGCAGGCTTGCCGTTCTGAAAATGGCCGAATCCCCAACCACCCGTCGCCGGGTATTTGGTCGAGTCCTTGACCATGAACTGAATGTTTGTGGGAGCGCCGGGAACGAAGGATTGCACTTGGCCGAAGATCTTGTTGTTTTCGTCCGACGGGGTATTTCGATAGTGCAAAGCGGCAATGATTGTGCCATCCGGGTACGGATACGTTCCTTGCTGGAATGCCTTGTAACCGATATCGTTGGCCAGAACTGCGCCCAGGCTGTTGAGCTTGCCGGCTTCATGGGCCGAGGAAATCCACTTCCACTCGCGGTAGCCTTGAGGAATTTCGGTCACGTAGGGCGCGGCAGTTGCCTCATCGGCATGTCCCGGTGAAGGGATGATAAACGCGACGACGCCGGCGATGGCTGCAAGTGCAACCACGAAAAACGGGTAACGTTTCACGGAGTTCTCCTTCCAGGTTGTCCTAGGTGAGATGAGGATCAGCGGACGTCTGCTCGTGAACTTACTGAGGTGCACAGCTTAAGCTGAAACTATGCACAACGGCAAGAGCGAAAAATCTGTTTCCGGAAAACGGCCTCGTCGTGACTGTGTGCCCAAGCAAGCCATGTCGCCGAGTGCCGTTTCTGCGTGGCGGGATCTATAAGTTCTCCTGTATGAAGCGTGGGCTGAGGTGAACGTCGAGCTGTATCAGCGGTGAGTCGCCCACCACCTTGAAGCTGTGAATCTCGCCGGCCTTGATGACGAAGATGTCTCCTGCGCCGCCCTCGAATGTCTTGCCGCCCACTGTCCAGACCCCCCGCCCTTCACGGATGAACTGGATCTCGTCATAAGGATGTCGGTGCGGACCCGGCCCCGAACCGGGTTTACCGTGATAGAGGAACACCGAGACGTTGGTGTTGCCTTGCTCGGCTCCGATGAACTCATGCGAGCTGCCGACGAAAGGCAGGCTTTCCTGGCGCACATGATGCATCTCTAATTACCCCCCAACAAGATTCGATGAGTGGCCGCGGGTTGGGTCCCGCAAACTAGGCTCCGTCCAGCAGCCGATTCGAGATCGGGGCATATGCATCGATCCTTCGATCACGCAGAAAGGGCCAGTTGCGGCGGATTTCTTCAAGCGCTTTTACATCCACATCGCCCATCAAAATTTCTTCTCTGTCGTGCGAGCCTTCGGCGAGCACGCGGCCGAATGGATCGCAGAAGAACGACCCACCCCAGAACTCCAGTCCCTGACCGGGGCTCGATTTGCCGCGAACGTTGCCGGTTTCAAATCCCACGCGATTGACCACAGCGACATAAACTCCGTTGGCAATGGCATGAGCCCGTTGAATCGTGCGCCAGGCATCGTGCTGCGCCACGCCAAATTCGGCTTTCTCCGCTGGATGCCAGCCAATCGCAGTCGGATAAAAAAGAATTTCCGCGCCCTGCAGCGCCGTCAATCGCGCGCCCTCAGGAAACCACTGATCCCAACAGACGAGCGTCCCGATTCTACCGGCGCTGGTATCGAGCGCACGAAAGCCCAGATCTCCGGGAGTGAAATAAAATTTCTCGTAATAAAGCGGATCGTCGGGGATATGCATTTTGCGATAAAGCCCGCGCAAAGAGCCGTCCGAATCGAAAACCGCGGCCGTGTTGTGATAAATCCCCGGCGCACGTTTTTCAAACAACGACGCAATCAACACCACGCCGTGCTGGCGAGCGCAAGCGGCGAGCTTCTCGCTGGCTGGTCCGGGAATCGGTTCTGCCAAATCGAATAGCGTGTGATCTTCGCGCTGGCAAAAATATTGGGTTTGAAATAATTCGGGCAGACACACCACTCTTGCGCCTCTTCCCGCAGCCTCGGCGGTGCGCTCGAGCGCTTTGAGAAGATTCTCTTCTGGTTCTGGCCCGCAGGACATCTGCACCAGCGCCACGCGAAATCTTTCAGGGGCCAAGCGACGTGCTCCTTGTAAACAGTCTCGCTTAAAGACGATAGAATAGCAGAGCGATACGAACGGATCGTCAGCGATAGCTTACGCGTTTGGATGAGCTTGTATGTGTGAGGATTCTTTCAACAGCCTCATTTCCAAGTCCCGCGCTCTCTTATGATAGACCCTCGGCTTTGGCCGAGGGGACGAGGAATCTCAGATTCAGTGCGGTGAGCAGCCGTTCTAATTTTTCAATCGAGGTGAAATCGTGAAACATGGCAATCATGACAATTCACACGCGGGCAAAGGACACGACCGTCCCGCGCACGCCGGCGAGGGCGTTGATCGCCATCTGCATAATCCCATCGAAGACCGGCTGATTCCCCTCGAACCGCTCGATCTGGGCAAGGTGAAGTCGATCGACGACCTGGTGCGCGCCATGTCCAAAACCGCGTTCACCGGCCGGCAGTTGGGCGAGGCCGCCGATGTACTTGAGGCGATGGCGCGCGACGAAGAATGTTTTGTTGTAATGACACTCTCAGGCGCAATGACGGTGGCGAAGCAGGGACTTGTCATCACCGATCTGATCGATCGCGGCATCGTCAACGCGGTGGTTTCAACCGGCGCGTTGATGGCTCATGGTTTGGTCGAGGCGACCGGGCGGGCGCATTTCCGCGCAAATCCTGAAGTTTCGGATGAACAGCTTTACGAGCAGGGCTACAACCGCGTCTATGACAC
>JASICF010000492.1 GCA_030044775.1 Candidatus Sulfotelmatobacter sp.
CGCACCGCTCCCAGCGAGCTGCCGTAATAGCCGGGATAAATAGTCCGCCAGTTGTTTCCGCTCCCGCGCATCGGAAAGTTCCATCACTCTGCGGACGTCGGCATGCACCATCGTGATGCGCGGCGAGAGTCCACGCGCCAAATGAGCGTTGACCAGGGAGCGGTAATAGAAAATTCCAGCACCCACTCCGAGGCCACCAACCAGACCAAGTGCCGAAGAGCCTGCTTCAGAACCCATCCCCAAAGGATACCCTTGATTCTTCGCTCGCAGGAACCTATCGAACCGATGGAAGGCGCGAATTGCTGTGCGCGCAGGCACGAAAACGGAGGAAATCCGCACGAAAAGAAATTCATAAGCGCGGGTTCGCGAGGGCGGTGAAACCCAGGACTCGATCTCTCTCCAGCAGCGACCGGAGCCAATGCTCCGATGAATCGACGCTGGGCGGGCTGGGGTATAATCCAGCGACCATGAGCCTTACTTCTGGAACGAAACTCGGGCCGTATGAAATCGTCAGCCTGCTGGGCACTGGCGGGATGGGCGAGGTGTATCGCGCGCGCGACTCGCGTCTCAGACGCGAGGTCGCGATCAAAGTGTTGCCGCGAGCGCTCTCCGCAGACGCCGACCGCTTGCGGAGATTCGAGCAGGAAGCGCTGGCGACGGCAGCGCTGAATCATCCGAATATTCTGGCGGTTTTCGATATCGGCACGACCGAAGGCGCACCTTACGTGGTTTCGGAGTTATTGGAAGGCGAAACCCTGCGCGAACGCTTGCGCGGCGGCGCGATTCCCGTGCGCAAGACGCTGGATTACGCCATGCAGATCGCGCATGGACTGGCGGCGGCACATGAAAAAGGAATTATTCATCGCGACCTGAAGCCGGAGAATCTTTTTCTCACAAAAGACGGGCGAGTGAAGATTCTTGACTTCGGATTGGCGAAACTCACGCAGCCGGAAACCGGCGACCAGACACCGGCAACGATGACGCACGCGACAGAGGCGGGCGTGGTCATGGGCACGGCGGGATATATGTCACCCGAGCAGGTGCGCGGCGGGGCGGTGGGAGCACGGTCCGACATTTTCAGTTTCGGCGCGATTCTGTACGAGATGGTCTCGGGCAAGCGGGCGTTTCACGGGGAAACTCCTGCCGACACGATGAGCGCGATTCTGAAGGAAGAGCCGGCAGACCTGAGCGAAACGAACCGCAACGCTTCCCCGGCGCTGGAGAGGATTGTTCACCACTGCCTGGAGAAAAATCCGGAGCAGAGGTTTCATTCCGCGAGCGACATCGCCTTCGACCTGGAACATCTTTCGGGAACAACGAGCGCAAGCGCCAGCGGAAAGATGGCGGCGATTGCCGCGCCCGAGCCGAAAAACAAGCTGCTGGCGACAATCGCCGCAGGATTCGTGGTCGCGGTCGCGATGCTGGGCATCGGCTGGAAGATTGGCAAAGGCGGCGGCGCGACTTCGATCCCCGAATACAAGCAGGTGACGTTTCGGACCGGATCGATGGGCAATGCGCGATTCACACCAGATGGCAGCGTGATTTACAGTGCGGCGTGGGATGGTGGTGATGACGAGCTTTACCTTTCTCGCACCGATGAGCCGGGGGCGCGCGAGCTGGGATTGAAGAATGCGGAATTGCTTTCGGTCTCAAAGAATGGCGAACTCGCGTTGCGGCTGAACACGATCAATTACGGAGGGTATGGGCGCTCGGGAACGCTGGCGCGCATGCCGATGAGTGGAGGCACGCCGCGCGAGGTGCTCGACAACGTGCAGAACGCGGACTGGGCGGCGGACGGCGAGAATATGGCAATTGTGCGGCTGGTTCCAGAGACGATGCACTGGCGGCTGGAATATCCGGTGGGCAAAGTTTTGTTTGACAGCATCGGCTGGATCAGTCATCCGAAAATTTCTCCCGATGGAAAGTGGGTGGCGTTTGCCGATCATGAAGTTCCGGGCGGGGACGATCAAGGATCGGTAGCTGTGATTGCGGCCGACGGCAGCGGAAAAGAAAAAAAGCTTTCTTCCGGATGGACTTCGCTGGAAGGAATTCTCTGGTCGCCCGGCGGAAATGAAATCTGGTTTACCTCGACGAACTCAGGAAGCGCGGCAAATCCGCGCGCCGTGACTCTCGACGGCAAACTGCGAACCATCACGAACGTGCCTGGGGGCGTGTGGATTGAAGACCGGCTGAACGATTCGGTGCTGGTGATGGCTCATCACGAGCGAGTCGGCATTCGGGGCGTGGCTCCCGGACAAAAAGAAGAGCACGAACTGGGCTGGTTTGGATGGTCAGTAATGCGCGCCATGACCCCTGACGGACACAAGGTCGTTTTTGAAGAAGAGGGCGATGGCGGGGGACCAAACTATACGGTGTATTTGCGCGACACGGACGGCTCGCCACCGGCACGCATCGCGGAGGGCAATTGTATGGGGATGTCGCCCGACGCAAAGTGGGTGGTGACCCGGCCGCCGAAGGGCGGTCCGCTTAGCCTGGTACCCACCGGCGCAGGCGAAGCGAGGCAACTTACGCACGATTCGGTAAATTACAACAGCGTGACCTGGATGTCCGATGGCAAGCACCTGCTGGCCCTGGGGATTGAACCAGGACATGGGCGCCGCGATTACGTGATCGACCTGGCCAGCGGAGACTCGAAACCGCTTACCCCCGAGGGAGTAAGCGGGATACTGCTTTCGCCTGACGGCAAGAGCCTTGCAGTGCATGCCACCGAGGGCAAGCTGGCCATCTGGCCGCTGGATGGCAGCGGGCTGCGGCCAATACCGGGAATTGACTCGTCCTATTACGTCCGGCGCTGGTCGCCGGATGGATTGTCCCTGTACGTGGCCTCGAGCAAGATTCAGGAGAAGCTGGCGAAGGTCTACGTGCTGAACATTGCCACGGGAAAGATGCAATTCTGGAAGACTTTTGGCGAGAATACAGCCGGCTTGACGGGAGTCGGAGCGCCCCAATTTTCCGATGACGGCACCGCCTACGCGTATGTTTACGGCACGGTGCTTTCGGAAGCGTACGTAGTGAAAGGGCTGAAGTAGAGAATCAGCCGGCGATGCTCTCGATAGCTTGAATTTCGTTTTTCGAGAGCTCGAGTGTAAGGCCGGCCAAATCCTGGCGCATGTGCTCGGCGCTCGAGGTGCCGGTCAGCGGCAACATGCCCACGGCGCGGGCGAAAGCAAAAATAATCTGCGCGGGAGTTGCGTTTGCCCGGGCAGCGAGCCTGGCGATGTAATCGCTGTGGAGGACTTCCAGATTGGCTGTGAGCAGGGAGAACCCCTGATAGGTGATGCCGCGCTCGCGGCAGAAAAGGCGCACCGCACGATCCCAGCCGAGTTGCGCAAAGCAGCGATTTTGAACGAACCTCGGAAGTTCTACGCGTGACGCTTCCATTTGCTCGAGATGGCGCAGAGAGACGTTGCTGACTCCCAAGAGGCGAACGCGGGCGGCCTCGCGTTCTTTTTGCATCGCTTCCCAGACTTCGGCGTCGGCATTGGTCCATGCGTAATTGGAGGCAGGACCATGAAGAACGTAACTGTCGACGTACTCTGTGCCGAGATGCTCGAGCGAGCTGGAGACCGATTGCGCGACCTGAACGGAAAGCGGCGCGGCGGGATCGTAGGGCAGGCGATGATCCTGGCCGGGGCGATAAGTAAATTTGGTTTGCAGAAAAAGATCGGCGCGGGCGACGACGCCATCGCGATGAGCGGCGGCGAGCGCCTCGCCGACTCCAGCTTCGAAATAATGGCGGCGCTGGTTGGCGGTGTCGATGGCGCGGAAACCGGCGCGGAGAGCGAGTTCTACTAAAGAGGCGGTGCGCTCTTCCTTCCATGCGGTACCGTAGAGAAAGCTGGGGATGGAGACGGGCTGTTGGCTGGGCATGACAGGTTGCAAGACATTGTAGACGGGAGGGGATCGTCGCTGGCGGGAAGAAGCGTGGATGGTCCTGTAAAATGTGTCTTGGCACGAGATGGGCCCTTAGCTCAGCGGTTAGAGCAGCGGACTCATAATCCGTTGGTCCCAGGTTCAAATCCTGGAGGGCCCACCAAAGTTGTTAAAGAGAGGAAAAGTATTGAGGTCCTTCGCTGCGCTCAGGATTTCGCCTGCAGGCTCACGCCTGCAAAGCGGCTCAAGTTCGAATCCTGGAGGGCCCACCAAGGTTGTTAAAGAGAGGAAAAGTATTGAGGTCCTTCGCTGCGCTCAGGATTTCGCCTGCAGGCTCACGCCTGCAAAGCGGCTCAAGTTCAAATCCTGGAGGGCCCACCAAAGTTGTTAAAGAGAGGAAAAGTATTGAGATCCTTCGCTTTGCTCAGGATTTCGCCTGCAGGCTCACGCCTGCAAAGCGGCTCAAGTTCAAATCCTGGAGGGCCCACCAAAGTTGTTAAAGAGAGGAAA
>JASICF010000493.1 GCA_030044775.1 Candidatus Sulfotelmatobacter sp.
GCGAGGCTACGCTTGGTCAGAACAGATTCATCATACTGGTCGATGTCATAGCCTTCGACTTCGAAGTCGTCGTGCTTCTTGATGAGCAGCCATTCGTTGCCCTTGCTTCCGGGGCGGCGGCCTTTCATTTTTACGATGGCGAAATCGCCGTTTAATTTTTTGCCGTGCAACCGAAATTTCAAGTCGCCTTTGGCCAGCATAGCAACGGCTTCAGCCTCGGTTCCGGAAACATACTTTCCATCGACCAGAGTCGGTGAGAGCGGCTGCCATGTGCCCAGGTCCCACACCATCACGGTACCGGCACCGTAATTGCCTTCGGGAATGTTGCCTTCAAAATCGAAGTATGAAACCGGATGGTCCTCCACCTGCATTGCGAGCCGTTTGTCTGCAGGATCGAGCGAAGGGCCTTTCGGCACGGCCCACGATTTCAG
This sequence comes from Candidatus Sulfotelmatobacter sp., assembly GCA_030044775.1. Lineage (GTDB taxonomy): Bacteria > Acidobacteriota > Terriglobia > Terriglobales > Acidobacteriaceae > Sulfotelmatobacter. The sequence continues at coordinate 432 of JASICF010000493.1, forward strand.
TACGCCTTCCATCTCCAGGCGAAAGTCGTAGTGCAGGCGCGTGGCGTCGTGCTTCTGGACGACGAACCGGTGTGTTGATTTTGTCTCAACTTTGCCAGCTGGTTCCGGCGTTTCGTCAAAGCGCCGTTTTCGTTTGTATTCTTCGAGGGGCATGGGTGCTAACGAGCGAACTCCATTTAACCACAGCGGGCACAGGGGCAGGGAGAAAGAGAACTGAATAGTGGCGTCATCCTGAGCGTAGCCGCCTTTCAGCGGAGCGAACGGTCTCGGACTCGGTGCTCTGTGCTCAGGGAGATCCCTCGCGCGGCTGGTGAAAGCGCCGCGCTTCGGGATGACGCAAGCTGGCCCTAATCGATCTAGCGAGTCATGCGTTAAAATCCTCGCACCGTGCAACGCGAATTTCCTGAAGTGCCGCTGATTGGGGTGGGCGCCATTATCGTTGAAGGCGAGCGGGTCGTACTCGTGAAAAGGGCGCATCCGCCGCTGCAGGCCCAGTGGTCGATACCCGGGGGCGTGCTTGAAGTCGGAGAACTGGTGCGCGAGGCGGCGGTCCGCGAGGCCCGCGAAGAAACGGGGCTTACCGTCGAGGCCGTGGAACTGCTTGGGGTTTATGACCGGGTCTTGCGGGACCCGGAACAGCGCGTGCAATATCACTACGTTTTGATTGATTTTCTCTGTCGCCGGGTTGCGGGCGATCTCGCCGCGGCGAGCGACGCTGCCGAAGTGAAGTGGTTCACGCAAAAACAATTGCCGGCGCTGAATCTGGCAGAAGATACGGTCGACGTGATTCAGAAAGGTTTCGCGAAATCGGAGGAGAGTTGCGGATGAAAAAGCGGTTGGGTGCTGGCTGTTGGAGTTTTCTTTTCTGCGCGATTCTGAGTTCTAGTCCACTGGCGGTTGCCCAGAATGCCGCGAATTCTGGATTTCGTTCATTGCACGTAGACGCAAGCAAGGTCACCGGCGAGATTCGATCCCTTCAGGGATTGAACGGGCCGCCGAGCCCGGTTATGGCCGGACTTCCGAATCTCGAAAAGCAGTACCGACAACTGCACGTCAATCAAATCCGCACGCACGATGTGATGGGGCCGACGGAGATCGATTCGCATTTCGAGCTGAAGGACCCGCTGCTCGCCTGGCTTATTCCTGATGATGCGCAACGGGCCGGCGTAGTAAAGGTTGGCAACGCGGGCATTATTTTTCCCGATTGGAGCGCCGATCCGGAGAAACCCGAAAGCTACAACTTTGGTCCAAGCGACAAAGTAATTGCAGCAATCAAGGCGAGCGGCGCGGAAGTGTATTACCGGATCGGAAGAAGCTGGGGAGCACAGATCGATCCTCCGCACGATTTCGATAAGTATGCGGATGTGGTCAAGCATATTGCCATGCATTACAACCAGGGGTGGGACAACGGTCTCCATGACAATATCCGCTACTGGGAGTTCTGGAACGAGCCGGAGGCGTTGTTCTGGGGAGGCACGCCGGAGCAGTTTTATTCGTTCTATGAAAAGACGGCGCGAGCGCTGAAGTCGGTCGATCCGGCGCTGAAAGTGGGTGGCGACGCGATTGCGCTTTCGTATAATCCTGGCCCGTATCGAGAAGGATTCTTAGATTACTGTGTGGCACACAAGGTGCCGCTCGATTTTTACTCCTGGCACACGTATGCGGACAGGTCGGCTGATCCTTACGACGGGGCGCGGATCGGCAAAAACATCCGCGAGATTCTGGACGCGCGCGGCCTTACGAAAACGGAGAGCATTCTCTCCGAGTGGAATTTGACGCCCGATTTCACAGACGCGGAACGAGACAGACTCAGAGGCGTGGGGAACGCTGCGTTTATCGGAGCGGCTTTAACTTATTTTCAAGATTCGGCCATCGATCATGCGGATTTCTATCGCGGCGATGCGGCATGGATGGGGTTGTTCGCGCTGGATGGCAGTTATTTCAAGACGGCCTACACATTCAAAGCGATGGGCGAAATGCTGGCCACGCCCCAGCGGCTAGCAGTTGAAGGAACGGATACTCTTGGTTTTGCGGCACTTGCCGGCCGCTCGGCAAGCAAAGATACGGTGCAGATTCTAATCAGCAATTACGTGATTCCCACGCATTTGCACGCGATGGAGATGCCGCCGGAGGTTGCCAAGACGCTGCCACCTACTTTGGATTTTTCCAAGATAAGGTCTTTGCCGCGACGGACGGACATTGTTTATCGCGACAACGCCGGCTATAACCTGACAATCGATAATTTGCCCTGGGGGAAGAACGCCTTCAGCGTAAAGCGCTATCGAATCGATAAGAACAACAATCTCGATCTGGTAGAAGAGAAATCAGGATCGGGCGGAAGCGTGAACTTGTCGAATGCACTCGCTCCTGACTCGCTGGAACTAATCGTTCTGCAAAAAGCTTCTGCTGGGAAGAAATAAGGGAAAGTCCTCGGCGCTGAATCGCGTTTACTTCGTTTCCTGCAGCAGCACAACATCCGATTCGGAGTGATTTCTCAATACGCCGAGATTTTTTCCATCCGGCGACCATTGGAAATCGTTGATGTGTTCTGAGGTGAAGTTCGTGATCTGCTTGCGCGGAGAACCATCGAGTGGTTGGATTACGATATTGTCGACGCCGTTCTGTGTGACCGGATAGGCGAGACCCTTGCCGTCCGGCGTGAAGCGCAAACCACCACCCGCTATGTGCGGGTCGACCTCGAGCAGACGAGGCGCCGACGATCCGAGGTCATAGAGTGCCAGTTTTTCCTGGCCGGCCTGAGTCTGGGCCTGGGCCTGGGCGCTAACGACTTCGAGAAGATAAGCTAGGGTCTTGCCATCGGCAGAAAGCGCAATGTTCCCAACCAAGAAGCTGTTCGGCACGAATGAGGCGGCGATGGCTTCCGGCTTCGCGCTGCCATCGGTTGGGACTTGTGAAATCCGACCGAGCACGCGGTTATTGAAATAGATCCATTTTCCATCGAGGGAACAAATCGCACCGAGGTCGAGCTTTCCGGAGGTGACCTGGGTCGCGCCCGATCCGTCGGCGTGCGCGCGCCAGATGTTGGCCTGATTCGGTCCGCCC
>JASICF010000494.1 GCA_030044775.1 Candidatus Sulfotelmatobacter sp.
TCTAAGACTCTCGGGTTATTGGCTTTAACGGTTCCGGTTACCAACGTTCATTGCCCCGGCACAGGGGCAACCATATAATTTTGAAAAATAGCGCCTTAGTACTGTCACTTCCGTTCAGCAAGCCATTCATGGGGTTAGGAAAGAAGGCATGTTCGAGGCTACTGGCACTCAATTGACGCGCCCAAGCCAGGAATTAACCATCTTTCACGATGTGGCGAAAGCGCTCACGTCGTCGCTGGACCTCGATTCCATTCTGCAGACCATCATGGAAAAAATGGCGGAATATTTCCGTCCGGATACGTGGTCTCTGCTGATGGTGGATGAGCAGCGCGATGAGCTGTACTTCGCCATCGCGGTGGGCGATGCCGCGGAAGCGCTGAAGAATGTTCGGCTGAAGCTGGGCGAGGGAATTGCCGGATGGGTCGCGAAGCACGGTGAACAGGTAATTTCGGATAACGTACAAGGCGATCCCCGATTCGCCAAGCACGTGGATGACATCACCCAGTGGCAGACCAAGTCAGTGATCTGCATTCCGCTGCGATCAAGGTTGCGCGTGCTGGGCGTGATCCAGTTGGTGAACGTGGATATGGCGCAGTTCAATGAGCCGGAACTTTTCTTTCTGCAATCGGTTTGCGATTACGCCGCGATCGCGATTGAGAACGCGAAGTGGGTGGAAAAGATTCAGGAATTGACGATCACGGATGATTGCACCGGGCTCTACAACGCGCGGCACTTGTACAAAACGCTGGACACGGAAGTTTACCGCTCGTCGCGATTCGGATATGAGTTCAGCGTGCTGTTCATCGACTTGGATCACTTCAAGGCTGTGAACGACACCTACGGGCATTTGATCGGGAGCAAGCTGCTGGCGGAGATTGGATATCTGGTGAAGGCGCAACTGCGGCTCATCGACTTCGCATTCCGTTATGGCGGCGACGAGTTCGTGGTATTGCTGCCGCAAACCGGGAAAGATCAGGCGCTGGTGGTGGCGAAGCGATTACGTGACGGACTGCGGGCCAGCAAGTTCTGCCACGATGAGGGATTGAATCTGAACGTGCGGGCCTCGATCGGGCTCGCAACTTATCCGCACGATGCGCGCGATGCGCACGACATTATCCGGCAGGCCGATGAAATGATGTACCTGGTCAAGAACACGACGCGTGACAACATCGGCATCGCGCAGCGCGGAGTGATGAAATAAAATGAGCGATTTTGTAATCGGGTAATTTTGTGATTTAAAACCTGCCGAATTCCGTTCCTATTGCGCGGCCGAATCATTCCCTAACACACGAAGTCGCGGACCTTAGAATCGCCACCTGGAATCCCAAGCGGCTTAGAACTTCACGGCCACTGGTTCGCGGTCGGTGGCAGCAGCCTCGAAAAACTGACGCTGCTGAAAGCCGAACATGCCGGCCAGAATGTTCGTGGGAAATACTTGGATCTTGGTGTCGAAATCGCGGACTACGGCGTTGTAGTAGCGGCGCGAATTCTGAATGGCATCTTCTGTTTGGCTCAGCTGTCCCTGCAATTGGGTAAATTCTTCCGACGCTTTCAGCTCGGGATAACTTTCGGCAACGGCGAATAAACTCTTGAGTGCGCCGGTGAGCTGGTTTTCCGCGACGGCTTTTGCTTCCGGTGTGGTTGCCTGCATGGCCTGCGAGCGAAACTTGGCAACGTCCTCGAAGGTTCCTTTTTCATGGGCCGCGTAGCCTTTGACGGTTTCGACGAGGTTCGGAATGAGATCGTGGCGGCGCTTGAGCTGCACATCGATATCGGACCAGGCGGAATCGCAACGCACGCGCAGCTGCACGAGGCCGTTGTACATCCCGACGAGGATGACGACGGCGAGCACCACGATTACGAGAAGAATAATGCCGACCATGAGCCTCTCCTATCCGTTTGCCGAAGCCGACAGGTGGAATCAATGGGACGTTAGCACAGTGAGAAGGCGGGCGCAAACGAATCCAGGCAAACTGTCAGCCTGCGTTGCGCAACATGACGAGCCTTTTGCAAAGTGCTAACCAACAAATGACGCCGGTTTGACGCCTGCGTGACAAACGCCCAAAGCGCTTCGCCTAAGCTCGGCCTATCTCGAGCGAATCACCCCTGCGAACTGAATAACTGAACCGGCCGTGAAACCAGGCGGCTAAGCCGGGGCGGATCCCTGCCCGCTCAAAAGTAATTGAAAAAGAAACCCAGGAGAATTGTATGAGCAAAACAATTATCAGTCTGGCAGTCGCACTTGCCTTGAGTGCAAGCGCGTTTCTTACTCACTCCAGTAGCGCCTTGAATCCTGCCGATAACTCGGAAGTTCGTTTCGCCGATGACGGCGCATTCCGCGACGGGCTCTATCTCGGCAAACTCGCGGCCCAAAGCCACGTGGTGCAACGCGCCGCGATCGGTCGCTGGTCAAACGATCAGGATCGGGCAAGTTTCGCGGCGGGCTATCGGCTCGGGTACGAGCAAAACAAGCTTTTGCAGACGAACTCGATTCCGGCTCATTCAGCCGAATGACCCTTGCAAATCACGGATTTCGAACAACCGTCTGGCAGAAAGAGATCTAAATCTTCCAAGAGGAGTGTTGTCATGCATTCGAAGAAATTGCTTTTCGTTTTTGCGCTTGCTCTTGCAGCGTGGGCCGGGACTCCGGACACCGTCAGAGCCGGCGGCCCTTCAACCCCCAGCGCAATCGGCGGAGCTACCGTGAAAGGCATTGTTAAGTTCGAAGGTAAGGCGCCCAAGGAAAAGGCGATTAACATGTCTGCGGATCCCGTCTGCGCGCGGCAACATCCCGCGTCCGTATCGGCTCAGGAAATCATGGCGGATGCGAAGGGCGATTTGCAGAATGTGATTGTCTATATTGCCGACGGACTCGGCGATCGCACGTTCGATGCGCCTACGCAGCCGGTTACGGTTGAACAGAAAGGGTGCATGTACCAGCCGCACGTATTGGCGGTGCGCGCGAACCAGCCTCTGCACGTGGTCAATGACGATGCGACGTCGCACAATATTCATCCCACCCCTGCAAACAATCGGGAGTGGAACAAGGCCGAGCCGCCGGGAACGAGTCTCGAAGAAGCGTTCGCGCGCGAGGAGATCGCTATTCCAGTCAGGTGCAACCTGCATCCGTGGATGCACGGCTACATTGCGGTTTTCAAGCATCCCTATTTTGCCGTCACCGGCAAAGACGGCAGCTTCGATCTGAGCGGCCTGCCGCCCGGTACCTATACGATCAAAGCGTGGCACGAGAAGTTTGGGACATCGGCGCAAACGATTACGATTGGCGCGAGCGAGACAAAGCAGGTCGATTTCGTTTTCAAGGCGATGTGATTTCGATCAGCGCCGAACGAGTGTTGGCTGCGTTATCGGAATGGCAACTCGGCGGCTCCTGCTAGACTGAAACTCGGAGGGTTTTGGGCTTGCAGGCGGTCTACATTCTTTCGGCGGTGCGAACGCCAATCGGAAAATTTGGCGGGTCACTGGCTTCGCTGACGGCGGCGGACATGGGAGTGGTCGCAGCGAAAGCGGCGATGGAACGGGCGGGAGTTCAGCCGGAGCAGGTGGAAGAAACGATTTTCGGCAACGCGCGGCAGGCGGGCGGAGGACCGAATCCGGCGCGGCAGATTTCCGTTCGCGGCGGC
>JASICF010000495.1 GCA_030044775.1 Candidatus Sulfotelmatobacter sp.
GAGCAACACGCACGGAATCGTAGTTCAGCCGGTTGTCATTATCGTGCTCGCGTGTGCGCAGGATATAGGCAAGCCCCCCGGTCATGCCCGCGCCGAAATTAGCTCCGGCCGCGCCCAGAATTATCACGACTCCCGCTGTCATGTACTCGCACCCGTGCCGCCCCACGCCTTCCACTACGGCGAGCGCTCCGCTATTGCGAACCGCAAATCTCTCGCCCGCGCTTCCCGCGACAAACAATTCACCTGACGTTGCGCCATAAAGCACGGTGTTCCCAACCAGCACATCACCGCGCTCGGAAGCCTCGGTTCCAGCAGTGATCGCAATGCTACCGCCGCACAAGCCCTTGCCAACATAATCGTTCGCCTCTCCGGTGAGTCGAAAGCTCGCACCACGAATCAGAAACGCCCCAAAGCTCTGCCCCGCGGTCCCGGTAAATTCAAAATCGACAGGAGTCGTATCGAGCGCCGAGCGGCCCAAACGGCGAATTACTTCGCCGCTGAAATGAGCGCCAACCGACCGGTCTTCGTTACTGATCCGGAAACGATAAGGCCGAAGCGACATCGTCTCAAGATCATCGACCACGCGGTTCAGTTCCACATGCAGGAAAGAGGTGTCCTCGTGCGGGCAAGCAATTTGCGCTGGAGCATCGAGGATTGGCTTCAGCAGTGCGCCAACGCTTTTTTCAGCCTGCGGAGATCGTGGCTCCAGCCGTTCCGTCGCGCCCAGCGCGTCCTCGATCGAAGCGCAGCCAATACTCGCGAGCAATCCGCGAACTTCAAACGCCAGAGCACGAAAATACCTTTCCACCATTTCGGGATTCCCGGCAAAGCGCGCGCGCAGGTTTTCATCCTGAGTCGCAATTCCAACTGGACAAGTGTTCAGATGGCATTGCCGCGCCATCACGCAGCCGATAGCGAGCAAGGCAGCCGTTCCGAAGCCAAATTCTTCCGCGCCCAGCAACGCAGCAATCACCACATCGCGGGCGAATTTCAGACCGCCGTCCACGCGCAGCCGTACCCGGCCTCGCAGCCCCGCGCGCACCAGCGCTGTATGTGCATCGCGCAGGCCGATCTCCCAGGGTAGTCCCGTATTCTTGATCGAAGTAAGAGGAGATGCCCCAGTTCCGCCATCGTGTCCGCTGATGGTGATCACATCTGCGCCGGCCTTCGCCACGCCGGTCGCAATCACGCCAACGCCGGAACTCGAAACCAGTTTCACTCCAATGCGCGCATTCGGATTCACCGCCCGCAAGTCGTAGATCAATTGCGCGAGATCCTCGATGCTGTAAATGTCGTGATGCGGAGGCGGCGAAATCAGCGTCGCGCCAGCGGTGGCATGGCGCAGCCGCGCGATATAAGGCGATACTTTCGCCGACGGCAGTTGTCCTCCTTCGCCTGGTTTCGAACCTTGCGCCATCTTGATTTCGATCTCATCGGCGTGCACCAGATACTCCGCAGTCACTCCAAATCTCGCCGAAGCGACTTGTTTCACCCGGTTGTTTGCTTCCGGCTGCTCGTAATAAATGTCGGGATCTTCTCCGCCTTCGCCTGTGTTGCTGCGCCCTCCCAGCCGGTTCATCGCGATGGCCAAGGTCTGATGCGCTTCCGGAGAAATCGCCCCCAACGACATGGCTTGCGTGCTGAACCGGCTGAGCAGGGAAGTTTCGCTTTCCACTTCGCCAAGGGGCAAAGGCTGAGCGGGGCGGAACACCATCAGGTCGCGCAAGGCAACGTCTTTTCTTTCATGCGCAAGAGCATTGAAGGATGCTTGATTTGCCGGCGTCGGAGACTTGATGTAGCGATGCATTCGCCGAACCAGCTCTGGCGAGGTCGCATGTTGCTCTCCGTTTCGCCGGAAGCGGTACAAACCCGCATCGCGAAATTCCGCTTCGGAAGTTCCGAAGCCGGCTTCGTGACACGTGAGGCAGTCTTGCAGCAAATCGTCGAGCGAAGCGCCGCCCAGAGTCGCTCCAGCATCTTCAAAGAATTCCTCGCATACCTCCGCATCCACGCCGACGATTTCGAATAGCTGGCTGTTGCGGTAGCTGCTCATGGTCGAAACGCCCATGCGCGCCAGCACCTTGCGCAAGCCCTTTTCAATTGCCGAACGATATTTTGCCGGGCCATCCTCCTCGTCCCGCGCCGCGAGGCTCATGGCGAGATAGGGATGCACGGCAGTCGCTCCAGCCGCCAGCAACAGCGCCGCGTGATGAATATCGTGAACCTGGCCGCTTTCGATGATCAGAGGAACACTCCAGGCGCCCGCCGCCGTCATCGCCTGCCATGCCGCTGAAACCGCGAGCAGTGCCGGGACCACCGCCCGATCTTTACTTACAGCACGATCACTGAGCAGGATCGCTCTACCGCCAGCCGCGGCGCTCGCCGCCTCTTCGCGGATTCTCGTCAGCACCTCGCGTCCCGCCGCTATTCCGCCTTCCGCCGCAAAACTGATGTCGACGCAATGCAACGTGAGAAGCAGCTCCGAGAGGCGATCCATCTGCCCTGCATCGAGCAGCGGAGAATTCAGTTTGAGATTTTCGCCCAGGTAAACATCCAGAGACATTACGTGGCTCTCCCGCAATGGATCAATCGGGGGATTCGTAACCTGCGCGAATCGCTGCTTGCAGTAATCCCACAGCGGACGCGGCAGGCTCGACAAGAACGCGGGTGGCGCGTCATCGCCCATGCTCCACAGCGGTTCCTGGCCGTTTTCCGCCATCGCCTGAAGCAACATACGGAACTGGTCTTCCGTCCACCCGAACGCCGCCATCAACCGCTCCGGTTCATGCACCACCGGAGTAGCTTTATGCTGGGCCGGGATGACCGACGGCGGGACCCAGTTTGTCTCCACGGGAACAAGCCGCTCGGCGTCGCGCGGGCGAAAGAGCATTCCGCTGGCTGCGTCGGCGATCAGCATATCTCCTGGACCTAGCCGTTGCCGCTCGATCACATGCTTATCGGAAAGATCGGTAATGCCCACTTCCGATCCCACAATCAGCAACCCATCGGAGGTCAGCGTATAGCGCAGCGGACGAAGTCCATTGCGATCGAGCTTTGCAGCAACAAACCGCCCATCGCTGAAGACCATGGCCGCGGGCCCGTCCCACGGTTCCTGCTCATAGGCGCTCCGAGAAAGAAACTGCCTCAATCCCGGCTCAATATCCTTATCGTGATCCCACGACGGCGGCATCAGCCGCAGCGCAGCCTCTACCATGCTGCGGCCGCTGCGCACCTCGGCTTCCAGAGCATTGTCAAAACTGGCGGAGTCACTCATTCCCGGCTGCAATAGCGCAGTATTCGGGGGCAGCCCCAACTTCTGCAGCAGACTCTTGCCCCGCGCTTGAAGCCACCGGCGGTTGCTGCTGATGGTGTTGATCTCGCCGTTATGGGCGACGAATCGAAATGGCTGCGCCAGGGACCAGCTTGGCGCAGTGTTTGTGGAATAGCGCTGATGGAAAACTACAAACGAGCTGACGAACTCGGGATCGTTCAAATCGGCATAAAAAGGGGCTAATTGCTCGGGCGTGAGCAGGCCCTTATATACGATTCGTTTCGAGGAGAGAGAGCAGTAATAGCCTGTGCCAGGAAGGCTCTCGAGTTTCTTGCGCAGGCGGTAAAGCTGCTGCTCGAAATCGAAAGATTCGGAATTCGCCACGCCAGACCGTGGAGCGATGAAGCACTGCCGGATCACCGGCAAAGAGTCCTGCGAACGCGGCCCCAAGATGGAGGAATCGGTTGGCACCACCCGCCAGCCCACGAATGAGAGATCGAATTTCTCTACGCTCGAGCGAAGAGCATCCGCGGCTGATCTTTCCTGTCCACGCGGAAGAAACACCATGCCAACGCCGAATTCCTCCGGTAAGTCGATGCCGTCGCATCGAGCCGCCTTGCGAAAAAAAACCTTGGGCAACTGCACCAGCAGTCCCGCGCCATCGCCGCTGCGGCCATCGGCATCGACTCCGCCGCGATGTTCAAGGCGCGCCAGTGCGCCCAGCCCGCGTTCCACGATGGCATGAGACGCAGGCCCGCCGAGTTGCGCGATGAATCCGATGCCGCACGCATCACGGTCCGGCGCGAAGCTAGGGTGACTTTCCGCCATGGTAACTGTCTAATGGCAAACTTCCGGAAAGTACAATCGTCATTTTCAATGTGTCGAATGGATTTTTCCGCATGGTGCGCAAATCCGTGCCAGAAGCGCTTTTTCGCTGAGTGAGCGCCTGACGATGAACAGTTTTCAGATAGAATGGCGAATCCGTTTCCATGGTCACTCTCTCGCAGATTCAAACGGCGCTCGCGCGCATTCGCCAATCCATTCCCATCTCTCCGTGCACGCGGTCGGAAACCTTTTCCGAACTCAGCGGAAACTCGATTTATCTGAAACTCGAAAACCGCCAGCGCACCGGCGCCTACAAAGAACGCGGAGCGCTCAATAAACTTTTAACTCTCACCGCCGATGAGCGTGCTCATGGTGTGATCGCGGCTTCCGCCGGCAACCATGCCCAAGCGGTCGCGTACCACGCGTCGAATTTGGGTATCCGCTCGAAGATCGTCATGCCCTTGGCCACGCCGCTGATCAAGGTTTCAGCCACGCGAAGCTACGGAGGTGAGGTAGTGCTGCACGGCGGCAACTATGACGAGGCCTACGAAGAAGCGATGCGCCTCAGCGAACAGGAACACCTCACTTTTGTTCATCCTTTCAATGACGACGCAGTGATCGCCGGGCAGGGAACCCTTGGCCTCGAGTTGCTTGAGCAGCATCCCGATCTCGATGCCGTTATTTTGCCCATCGGAGGAGGCGGATTGATCAGCGGGGTTGGCTGCGCGCTGAAAGAAACAAAACCTGCCATTCAAGTGATCGGAGTGCAACCGGCGCGCCTGCCTTCCGTGAAAGTTGCACTGTCGGAGGGCAAGCCGATGACTTTGCCGCCAGCCGTTACCATCGCAGATGGAATCGCGGTCCGCCGCGCAGGCGAAAAAACGCTTGCCCTGGTTCAGAAGTACGTCGACGAAATTGTGACCGTCGAAGAAGAGGAAATCGCCAACGCCGTTTTGCTTTTGCTGGAGCGGGAAAAAATTCTCGCCGAAGGCGCGGGCGCGGCCGCAT
>JASICF010000496.1 GCA_030044775.1 Candidatus Sulfotelmatobacter sp.
GCCTTTTGCCATGTTGAGCGTGTCGCCTGGCTTCTTGATGGCGTTGCCGAAGCAATCGAGCGTGTTGGTATCGAGAACGTCTCCGGACTTGAGATGCGCAACCGGCTCAGCCGTGGCAAAGAGATATTTCACGTTGGCGTTGGTGGCGGTGTAGTGGACGACGTTCTGGGCGAAGGAAATGCTCGTCAAGAAGATAAAGACGGCGACAATAAGGCGCATAGATTCTCCTGTGAGGAACAGGGGATTATCGCAAATCCGCGGGAGGAACGACGGGGATTCTGGATGGCGAGTACCGGTGTATAATTCGTCCGCGCGAAAGCTCCCCCTTCCCGCGCATGCATCCGTCGCTTAGGAGTTGCCGTATGCGTAATACCCTCCGATTTTCTCAAGTTTCCCTATTGCTGTGGATCGTGGCCCTGTTTGCGTTCTGCTCAGTTTCCGCAGCCGCGTCCAAGGACAAAATTCTTCACGCTTTCTCTTCGCAGGTGCGGGGAGGGTGGCCGGTGGCGATGGTTTCCGATTCGCGGGGAAATCTCTATGGCACCACGCAATTTGGCGGGGATTACAACCTCGGCGCGGTGTATGATTTTTCTCCGAATGCAGGCGGGGGGTGGACGGAAACCGTGCTGCACAGCTTTGCCGGAGGAAATGACGGAAGCTGGCCGATGGCGCTCACCATCGATTCGCAGGGCAATCTTTATGGCATCACTGAATATGGGCCTGCGGGTTGCTCGAATGGAGGATGCTCCACTGTTTTCGAGATCTCGCGGAGTGCGAGCGGAACGTGGGTCAAGAGCATTCTGTATACGTTTCAGCCCAGCGATCCCATTCCGAACATCGAACTGCTGGTTGCTTCCGGAGGCAATCTTTACGGATCGGCTTTCGATAATTCGTCGGCTGGAAATTCCGCGTTGGTGTATGAGCTGGCTCCAACGGCAGGAACATGGAGCAAGAGCACACTTTATACCTTCTCCGCGGGAACTTATACCGGCGACGGTATCTTCGGTCTGGCGTTGGATACGCAGGGCAACGTTTACGGAACGATGGCAAACAGTTCTACGGCGCCGCAAGGATTTGTTTTCGAGTTGACACCTTCCGGCAGCAGTTGGACGGCGAACACTCTATACACCTTTGCGGGCGGCGCGACGGGCGGCACTCCGACGGGAAACTTGATTTTTCAGAACGGAAACTTATACGGAACAACGCTGCAAGGAGGCGCGAACACAAAGTGCGTTCTCCGGTCGGTCGGCTGCGGCGAGGTGTTTGAGCTGGAGCCCGGGTTGGGAGGATGGTCAGAGGTGGTTCTTTACGCCTTTCCGGGCTATGACTTCGGGAGCGCGATCTATCCGGCGCTTTCCGGCTTCGACAGCGAGGGCAACTTATATGGATTTACCGAGTATGGAGGACGCAGCGCCACATGCTCGTATTGCGGCTCGGTTTTCCAATTGTCGCCAAGTGGCAATGGATCGTGGTCGGAGACCAACTTGTGGGTGTTCACGGCAAAACGCGATGGACTATACCCGGTGGCAATTGCGCTGGGAGGAAACGGGCAGCTTTACGGAATCAATCTGGGGCCCGCCGATATCTTCCCTACGCAAGGGCAAATCTTTGGCCTGACATCAACTGGCGAGGCTGGAGCGTGGGAATTCAGTGCCCTATATACGTTCCCGACGACCGACGGTCAGTGGCCGGCCCCTGGGCTGGTTACCGACGGAGCGGGAAACATGTATGGAACCACCGGATACGGAGGCAGGAACAATGTAGGCTCTGTGTTCGAGCTGAGCCCGATCGGGAACGGATGGAAGGAAACTGAGCTTTATAGCTTTGGGCCGAAGCCGGAGAGTCTCTATTACAGCGTGGGTCCATCCGCACTGACTCCAGACGGCAAGGGAAATTTCTATGGCACTACGCAGTTCGGCGGTGCCGATGGAGTCGGGTCGGTATTCGAAATGAGTCCAAAAGCAGGAGGAGGGTGGCAGGAGACCGATGTGTTCAACTTTGAGGGAAATGTGCAAATGGAACCAACCGGGGGTGTTGTGTTCGATTCCGCCGGCAACATGTATGGAGTGACTTACAGTGGCGGGCCGGATCGAGTCGGAGTGGTTTTCAAACTGACGCAAAAGGCGGGCGTCTGGCAAGGGGCAGTCATTTACGCGTTCAAAGGATATCCGGTTGACGGAGCAAACCCACTGGCAGGCCTGACGGTCGATCCGCAGGGAAATCTTTTTGGCACGACCGAGTATGGCGGATCGGGCGATTGCACGAGCAAGCATGAAGTGGTTGGGTGTGGCACCGTGTTCGAGCTTTCCTATTCGGCGGGCAGCGGCTGGACGGAGACTGTGCTGCACTCGTTCGCGGGAGCTTCCTCTGGAGATGGGGCCCTGCCATTCGCGGGCCTGACTCTCGACAGCTCGGGAAATCTATACGGCACGACCTTCGTGGGCGGCCTTGTGGGGCCGAGGTGCGGATTTTTCGGCAATCAAGGATGTGGAACGGTTTTCGAATTGTCGCCTTCGAATGGAAAGTGGAGTGAAGCGATCCTTTACGAATTCAGCGGACACAAGTCGGATGGGAGCAACCCCGACGGGCCGTTATTGCAGGACGGGGCCGGAGATTTCTATGGTGTGGCGAATGCGGGCGGTGAGTATGACTCAGGCGCGATCTTCAAACTCAGTCCAGCGACCGGAGGAGGCTGGACTGAGAGCGTCATTTATGATTTCGGGGCTGCCACCGACGATGGGAAATATCCGTACGGAAGCTTAATCTTTGGCCTCTCGGGAAATATTTATGGCGTGACACCGGATGGCGGAATTTCCGGCGGCGTCGACAACAACGGACAGGGAACGGTTTTCGAAGTGAAACCGTAGCTGCCTTGGCTCGCTGAAAACCGCGACTGTGCGGCGGGTTTGAGCGCTCTATTTTTTCCGGTTGTTCGCAGCAACTCTGGCGCGTTCCTGCAAAGCGAGGGTGACGACCTGAAGCATGTCATCCTGCGGGGCAGGCTTGCCGGTCCAGATTTCGAACTGGCGCGCGGCCTGGTGCACGAACATTTCGATGCCGGGGATGATTTGCGCCCCGCGCTGCCGGGCGAGCTTCAGCAGTGTCGTCTCGACGGGGTCGTAGATCATATCGAAAACATAGCGCGCGTTGATTTCTTTTTCCTGCAGGGGCGTTTCGCGCGAGTTGCCCATGCCGACCGGCGTGGCGTTGATGATCACATCAAAAGCAAACTTCTTGAGGTCGGTGCGCTTCAGGGAACGGGCGTGAGCGCGGTGGGCCAGCTTCTTCGCGGCTGCGAGATTGCGGTTGAGAATGTAAACTTCAGCCCCGCGCTCTTTGAGTCCGAAAACGGCGGCGCGGGCCGCGCCTCCGGCGCCGACCACGAGGATTTTTGCGTCCTGCAGGGTGCTGAGGCGGCGCTCAAGGGGACGGACCACGCCCGAAGTATCGGTATTGAAGCCGTAAAGCTTGCCATCCTGCGCGCGAACCACGGTGTTGCATGCCCCAATCTTGGTGGTGTGAGAATCGGTATTGTCGAGATGGGACAGGATCGCTTCCTTATACGGCATGGTGACGCTGAGGCCGTGGATGGGGATTTCGCGCACGCAGTTGAGGAGGTCTTTGAGGGTCTTGGCATGCAGCGCAAGATAGACAGCGTTGACGTTTTCGCGCCGGAAAGCGGCGTTCATAATCGCCGGCGAGAGCGAGTGGCCGATGGGATCTCCGGCGACGCCATAGACGCGCGTGGCGACATCCACCTGTTCGATGCGGTAGACGCTGCGCAGCTCCTGAGCCCTGATCTGGCCGGGAGCCGTTTCTTCTCCGGCCGTGGCGGAAGCGAAAGTAAAAACACTGCCGGCGCGCACCCCGAGAACGCGGCTGATGATGCCTTGCTCGCCCATGCAGACGCCGACCAGAGAGTGATTATCGGCTTCGCGGCCGAGAAACTGAATCATGCCGACGTTATCGGAAAGCGTAGTGGCAGTGCTAACGACTTTGTAGAAATCGGCGGGGAAGGCGCGCATTTTCTCCAAAGTTTCGTCAAGCTTCCTGGTGCCGCGAAAATCGTGGACGGAGAGAATGAGAGCCGATCGGTCGCGCAGCTTTTGCAACTGCACAGGTTTGCACTTCTGCGCGGTCTGGAGCTCGACATCGACGAGCTGGCAGCCGGCCGCGGAAGCCTTCAAGAGGATGTCGAGCTGGGAGGCGATCGAACCGCGAAACTTGCCTCCGCTCGAGGCACGGCGGCAGGTAGCGATAACGATCGTTCCGGCATGAGTATCGAGGAAATGCCTGATCTTCGGGAGCGCCAGCCCGGGTCTTGAAATGTAGTCTAACCTGAACTCCAAGAAGGGGTTATCTCGAGCGAGGGTGGATGCTTTTTCGACCAGTTCCGAAGGATCGGAAGCGGTAACGGCGACGCAGATACGAGGCAGACGGAGGGGAAAACGGACGGGATGATTATTGGCGGCAGAAATCATCTTAAATCAATAGCTTGAAAGAGAAGTCAGGCGCGCATCTTACAGGGGAGGAACGGCAGATTGCAACAGTGATTCGCAAAATGTGCCAAAATCTGTTTCCAAGGCCGTGACACCCTCGTAACCTTGACCCCCTCCTACCCGGTTGTTACCTTCCGCAAGTAGCGTTGAATCGGCGGCATTTCGCTGGAAAGCCGGCGTCGGTCGACCTTTTTCGGAGGTAACATGCAGAAACTAGGAGTTTTATTGTTGTTGGCTGCGACGGCGAGCTGGGCGCAGTCAACGGCGTCAGCGGCGCCGGGAAACTCGCCCACACCGGACGGGACCATTCCGACATCAGCGAGCTTTCCGATTCAACGTGTACAGATGCCGACCCATGCCGATATTACCTGCGCCGGATTTATCAGCCAGCACACGATGCCGGATGCCCACTTTGTGGACGGCGGGTTGGAGACTCCGGAAACGACGAAGTATGTCAATGGGGACATCGTGTATCTGCGAGGCACGGGATATACCGCGGGAGCACGCTACGAGATCATCCGCGAACTGCGAGATATAAACGAGTATGAAATGTTTCCAGGGCAGTTCAAACTGCTGAAAGCCACCGGCCAGCCTTACGCGGAGATCGGAGTCGTGCGGATCATCGATACCCGCAGCCGGTCGGCAATCGCGCAAGTCGAGTTTTCGTGCGATCCGGTCAATCCAGGAGACACCGCGATTCCTTATAACGAGAAACAAACGGTGGAGTTCCACCCGCCGCTGCGCTTTGACCGCTTCCTACCCACGCGCAGCAAAGTTTCTGGCCGAATCGTGATGGCGAGGGACTTTGACTCCGAGTTGGGAACGGGCCAGAAGGTTTACTTCAATGTGGGATCGAATCAGGGTGTGAAGGTGGGAGACTACTTCCGCGCTGTGCGAAACTATGAAGCCGATTTGCGTGATCCGGTGGACTCGCTCTCTTTCAGAGCGTCGGTGAGCGAAGACACGCAGAAGAAGCAGCCGTCGTTCGATCCGGGTTTGTGGGAAAAGGGCAACGGACCGGTGATTCACGTTCGCGATCTGCCGCGGCGCGCGGTGGGGGAAATTGTAGTGATCGGAACCACGCCGACTACCGCGACGGGAATGATTGTGTTCGCTCTTGAAGATGTACACGCCGGCGACGGTGTGGAGCTGGACGAACAGAATTAAGAGCAGTGGCCAGTGATTAGTGGTCAGTGATAAGTGGTCAGTGGCCAGCGGAAATTTCGCCGGGAACGGGATACCGTTCCCGGCGATTTAGTTTTAGAAATCAGGGATCAGAATTAGGGCGCGGTCAGCGATCAGGAGCCGTGCCCGCCGACCGCTGAATGCTAGCCGCCGAGTTTCTCTCCGAAAACTTCCGCGGTGAAAGCTTCGATGGTGGCGCCTTTCTGCCAGGCATCAATCGGCAATCCCGCTTTCAGGCAGGTCTGCTCCAGAAAAGTCACGCGATCCCATCCGTGTTCCAGCGGAACCTGCGGCAAGAGCAGGCCGCGCCGACCGTGAGCGCTGATGAGCAGGCCGTGCCGGCCTGTCTCGATTTCCTCGGGCTGAATGGCGCGCGCCGGCGAAAGAATGCTGAGCTGAATTTCGAGATAAGGAGCTTCGTCGCGAGTTACAGGGGGAAAACGGTTGTCATCGAAGGCCGCAGCGCGGGCGGTTTCGGCAACGGCGCGGTAAACCGGGTAGACGGGAAGGATGTAGCCGACACAGCCGCGCAACTCACCGTGGAAGTAGAGCGAAGTGAAAGCGCCGCGAGGTTCCGCCAGATGGGGCGAAGGTGAATCGAGCGAAATGTCGCGATGCTCTGTCGCCGAAAGAATCGAGTCGTGGGCCAGCCGCAACAATGACGATCGCTCTTCGGCGGAGAACTCGCCCGCATCGAGTTGCAACGCCGCCGAGGTTCCCGGTGCGGCGCTTCGTGATGGCGGGGACGGCGGCGATGCCGGCGAATTAGGCGGAGGGGGCGACATCGGCATCGGCTGGGCGCGGCGCCTGTTGCGGCTTGCGGCGGCGGCTGAGAACGAACGCCCTACGCTGGCGGCGCTGGGAGACACGCTTATCGATCTTCGACCAGAACGCGATGAAGTAATCGGCGGCGGAGACGAGCGAGACACAGACCACGAACCAGATGGCAGCGTAAGCGATCCAGTGCACCGGGAAGACAAAACTTCCGTAGACGGGCCACTCTTGCCAGCGATGATCGAGAATCACGGCAACAACACAAACGATCTGCACCACCATTTTGAACTTCCCCAGATTGCTGGCCTCGATGGTGAATCCCCCGGATGCGGCGATGGAGCGCAAGCCGCTCACAAGAAATTCGCGGCCGATGATGATGATGGCGATCCAGGCGGGAACCAGGCTGGGGTTGAATTGCACGAGCGTAACGAACGCGGCGGCGATGAGAAGCTTATCCGCCATGGGATCGAGCAGAATGCCCATGGTTGTGATCTGGCCGCGCTTGCGGGCGAGATATCCATCGATGCCGTCGGTCATGGCGGCGGCGATAAAGACGGCGGAGGCGATCAGTTCTTTCGCGCCGTGGTCGCTCGTGAAATGATTCGAAGAAAGCAGCCAGATGAATAGCGGGATGCTGCAGATACGGACCAGCGTGATGGAGTTAGGCAGGTTCACGCGCGGAAACAGGCCCCCGGGAAAGCAGCCGAAGATGATTTGATTATGCTCCACGACGAGTGGGAAGGCAATGCGCAAGAAGGGCAAGAGTTCAGAGCTGAATTTCTTTCGCTGCTGACGATGCGAGCGCCGCGCCTTGTGCGGATGGAGTTCCTTCGCTCCGCCTGAAGAGAACGGCTCCGCTCAGGATGACGCCGGTTCCACATCTTCACTTACTTCGTTTGCGGAGCCATGGTATTCGACGCTGCTTTTGGCTGGTGGGCGATGATCTGGTCTTTGATTTTGTCGTACGTGGCCTGAGGAATGATTTTCTTATGAACCAGATCGAGCTTGGTGCGATATGGGCGGCCGGCGATGATTTTTTGCGAATAGGCGTCGCCGATGCCGGGCAGAGCTTTCAACTGATCGGCGGTCGCGCTGTTGATGTCGAGCTTGGCGGCGGGCGCCATGGCAGACTGTGCCGCGTTCATCTCGGGAACCGTCCCGGCTTCTCGCGTATACTGCGCGGCCGCCACCGATTGCAACAGAGCCAGATTCGCGACGAGCGTCAAAAGGGCCAGCATCCAGGCCTTGCGCATTGTTGCCTCCTTACGCGTAAATGCCGCGCTGGCGGATCGTGTACGCCACGCGATCAATCGCCAGCATATAGGCCGCGAT
>JASICF010000061.1 GCA_030044775.1 Candidatus Sulfotelmatobacter sp.
CACAACCGTTTTATCAATGGGAGAACAACTTCGGCTATTGTGGCGAAGTTAGCATGATCGAAGCCGGACTTGCCAACGGGGAATGGATGTCACAATACGATGCGCGACTCGTCTGCGGTGCCGGCTTGGGACAATCGGGAGCGCCGACTACCACGAATGCATGGTGCTCCAAATACGGCGTCGCAAACTACAACGCCGAAACACTTCTCGAGGAGCCGAACACCGGAGTTAGTGGAAGCCTCGAGATGTGGGGAGTGATGTCCCAGTGCGCGGCGAATATGCGCCTGAACTCAACCTATTATCCCTACCAGGGCGTAGCGGCGCAGCAGCCCGCGAATCTCTGCACCGGAAAGGGCGCTTCGTCGGCTTGTCCGGGGTATCAAGCGTACATGTCTTGGATAAAGCAGCAGGTGATCCTGGGGAATACGGTAAACATCGGGGTCTTAATTCAGAATGTCGCAACGGCGGGCGACGAATACGACCATGAAGTTCCAGTCGTCAAAATCGGCACCAATCACTCTCCCACCGACCCCACTTACTATCCTGATGACGTCTTGTACTTCGAGGATCATGGCGTTTACTGGTACAACGGCTCTGCGGCCACCGACGACACCGCTCCTGAGCCTCCGCCAGGCTCAGGCAGCAACACGACGCAATGCACGCCGTACATTTTCGGATACACTTTTCAGGAGTTGGGCGCAACAGGCAGTCAAGCCAGCAAGTCCAAAAACAAATATTCCATAGTTCTTCCGGCTAACACGACCATTCAGACTTGGACCGGGTTCGACGGCAATACCAACAAAACTGGCGGGAGTTCGTCCGGCCCCATCACTGGGCCAAACAATTTCGCCGTGTCTATTAGCGGACCTATGGATATCTACCATGAGACCGTGCCGGTAATTCTTACTGCATTTCCCCAACCTGGGTCCATCGTCGGACCAACTCACACGAATGGAGTGCAGAATCCGCAGGATCCCCTTGCAGGTTATGACTACGAATATCCGTATATAGGGAAAACCGACGAGGAAACGGGATGTACAAATAATCCACCCAGCTCGTGGATGACAAATTTCGTTCTGCAAGCCACGGTAAACGGCCTCACGCCCGGTGTCACCTACAATCTCTACGAGTACCAGTTCGGTAGCCCAACCTCCACCGATACCATGGGCACGGGAGCGGCGGCCGCGTTGGCAGTTCCTGTGACTGCCTTCAATGCGAACTCTGCCGCAGGGGGAAACACTCCGGCGAATAGCGTCACAGTTTTCACAGCCTCCTCATCGTCATACGTCGCCACACCCCTCACTACTACTTCTGATCAGATTGTGGTGTACCGCGCCGTTCCGGCGGCTCCGGGCCTTTACAGCCCCGTCAACGGTTCGACCCTGGGCACCACCTCGGTCACGTTTGCATGGGACAGTTCTACTCTGGGTGCAGCCGCCGGGGCGACTGCCTACTATCTGACAGTCGGCAGTAAGCAGGGTGGTAGCCAGTACTACAGTTCTGGCAACCTTTCCAGTAGCACATTCTCGGAGGCTGTGTCCGGGCTTCCCTCAAACGGCAGCACGGTGTGGGCCCGCTGGTCCTACCTGGTCGGGGGAACGTGGGGATACAGCGACTATACATATACGGCCCAGTAATGTGGTCGCGCTCAGCGTCTGGCAGCGGCTATTTTGATAGCCCAGAGCCCCAGAGTAAAAGAAGCATTCCGGGGCGCCAGATGGGGTATAATACTGAGCCTTTGCGGTCCAGAAGGAGGTTCCGGATGAATTGTCTGTTCTGTTCTATACCCGAGATATCTGCCCCTTCGAATCCAGAGGACGAAGTCATTGATGAATCCGAGAATTTCTATGCCAAGGCCGCCCTGGGCCACTTTGTCTTTGGGTACACCCTTATTATCCCGAAAGAACACTTTCCCAGTTTTGGGTATCTGCCCGAAGACCTTTTTCCCGAACTTGAAGACTTCCAGGACAAAGTCCTCGACAAACTGCACAACCTTTCTCAGGACCCAATCACCATCATGGAACATGGTGCTATGAATCGTTGCCAGCGAGGAGGGTCCTGCATCGATCATGCTCACCTGCACCTGATGCCTCTTGCCGCCGACTTGTATCCGCTCTTAAGCCAGAGATTTTCATTCCATGAACTCGAGTCCACAAGCGATATGCGGCGTTTCAGTGACGCACACACTCCCTATCTGTACTATCGAAGGGAAGGGTTCCGAGGTTTCGCGGTCCAACTATCGCAAGATATCCCCAGTCAATTGCTGAGGCGAATTGCCTGCGAAGCCTTGGGCAAGCCTGAATTGTGGGATTGGCGTGACACGCCGCTGCGGGACCTTCTCCAACGATTTACCGCTGAATATAAGCGTCTCACAGTCCCTGCGCCCTCACGCAACCGGATATACGCCTGAATCTTGTGATGGATCGCTGCTTTTCGAACTGATTGGCAGGAGTCGGTAGTGCTTCCAACAGTAAATTGCCCATTTTGCCGGGAACTCCAGAGTGGCAGGCTGCCCGATTTTTGTGATGCGAGTGTCGATTCCCGCATTTTGCATGAAACGGACCGATTCGTGGTTATGGCTGACATCAGCCCGCTGGTGCCTGGCCACGTGATGATTGTGCCCAAAGCCCACATTCTCTGCTATGGGGCTGTAGTAGATACTGCATGGGACGAGTTTCTGGGCATTGTGAATGTCACGCGAAGAGTCATAAGAGAGCACTACGGCCCGTCCGTGGTTCTTGAGCATGGCACAGCTTCGCTCGACGACGTTGCCGATCACGTTTCGCACGCGCACCTCCACATTGTGCCCGCCGCTATCGACATTCGTGACTCCCTGGTGAACTTCAACCCAAGGACGATTGCGAGTCTCTCAGATTTATCTAACTGGGCCGCTCGGGATGAAGCCTACATCTACTTCGAGAGTTGCGCCGGCGAACGCATAGTCGCCGATCGAATCGTCAATCTTAAAAGGTTATTCTTCAGGTCGGAAATAGCGAGGCAAATCGGAATCCCTGACCCGCTGTGGGATTGGCGCCGTCATATATTGAGCGATAATCTTCGTTCCACCGTGGAGACGCTAAGTCGCGCGAACTGGAAGGGTCTATGCTAGTGGCCGAACTTGATGCCGTCCATCAACGTCTTTGGCACGCAGTCTGCCACTATTGGGAGCCCAATCAGATTCATGGCCATGGTCCGGATCACGCCATGCGCGTATTTTCGATGGGACTCCAGCTTGCAGCAGCAGAAGGGGCTGACCCTCTGGTTGTGGGCGCCGCCTGTTATCTCCATGACGCAGGAATGCGCCCCGACGTCGGCAGATCAGGACACATCGAGCGGTCTCTGCAGATTGCCTCGGCACTGTGCGAGGAGATGCCCGAACTCGCTGGAGTCCGCGATCCTCTCTTAACTGCGATTCGCTACCACGAGGCGGAGCTTGCGTTTCCGGCTCCGCTGCCGATCGAGGCAGAATGTGTGCGTGATAGCGATACTCTTGACCGGCTCGGTTTCACCGGAGTTCGAATGACGCTGCAATACGGTGTCTGGGCCGGAAGGCCACTTTGTCATCCAAGCGACCCTCTATGCCGCGAACGCGAACCTGACCTTAACGGCTTCACTATGGATTACGTGTGTTATTTAGAGTCGCTTCCTCGACTTTTGATGACTCCTCTGGCGCGGGCTCATTCCCAGGAGAAACAGGAGCAGCGTGAGTTCTACTGCCGTGAGTTCCAGTCGTATTTTCGGCAAGGGCGCATGCGTGACCACGAGGATGCGCTGCAACTGGTGACGGCACACCTGCGTGAGGAGTCTCACGCCAGATGAACATCGGCATTGTGCTTGTCGACAGGTCCTGCCTGCGGCGCGCTGAGGATTCAGGTGCCTAAGATCTGGGCCCCAGACCTCATGTCGGCAACACCCCTGAAGTGGAAGAAATACCTGGCACTCGTCGATTTTGGTTTCATCTCCGCAGACGAGTTAGCCGCGGATATCCGGCGGTATCCAAGAGGCAAAGTTCATCGTTTGGCGGGGGATATCGGGTCCGATCTTCGGCGCGATTCTCAGCAAGGCCGCCATAGCTTTTACGTGGTGAAGTTAGTGCCGGCCGATCTTCCAGGCCAGCTTCCGAACTTCAATGTGGAACGCAGTTCTCAGTTGAAGCAGTTGCTTGCGTTTTTGGCCGCTCACAGCGATGGGAATTATCTTGAAGCGTGGTATTGCCGTACTCGGATTGACCCAGAGGTCTTCAGTGTGGCCGGCCGCATCGTCTTCAGCTCGGCAGACACCGGAAGGACCCAG
>JASICF010000497.1 GCA_030044775.1 Candidatus Sulfotelmatobacter sp.
GGGAGACGTCAATCGCGATCTGAATTGTGTCGGTTGCGGTCGGAGGCGACCCAACCGCCACAGTCGCGCTGATGGCGCGAAACGTTTGCCCATCGGATCCGTTCATCCGAACCGCGCGTTCCGATAAAGCACTCGCTGGGAACTTAAATTTAGACAAGTCCAACTGCCCGGCCATGCCAGGAGTCATCAGCAGAACCTGATTTCGCGCGTCCAGCAGGCGAACATAAAAGTGCTCGTACTTTCGGGCAGCCGATTCCAGCTCAATTTCCTCATGCAGCCCGTCCCAATCGTCGGGACGCTCGCGCAGCATGGTTCGGATCACATTCACCTTGTCGGCAAGAAACAGGTCCGTACTTTTCTCCAATTCCGAGCTAAGCACGAAATAGAGACTTGCAGTCGCGGCGAATACCAGGAATAAGCCGGCTAGTGCATATCCGGCCGTCAAGCGGAACGCAAGAGAGTGCCCGCACCGTGAAAAGGACGCAAGGCTAGTTCTCCAATTCAAGGACATAGCCCGCGCCGCGCACCGTACGGATGAGTTTGAGGGGAAAGGGATCGTCGACTTTGCTACGCAACCGGCGCACGTTCACGTCGACCACATTTGTGTCGCTGTCGAAATTCATGTCCCACACCGACTCCGCGATCAGCGTGCGCGACAGCACCTCGCCGGCGCGCCGCGCGAGGAGTGACAAGAGAAGAAATTCTTTGGTCGTGAGATCCAGTCGCTGGCCGGCGCGCATAGCCCGATGCCGCAAAACGTCGATTTCCAGATCGGCCATACGGAGAGTTTCTTGCGGACGCGGAGCGGCCCGTCGCAAGAGTGAGCGGATGCGAGCCAGCAATTCGGAAAAAGCGAACGGTTTTACCATGTAATCGTCCGCTCCGAGGTCGAATCCCCGCACCCGCTCGTGCACGGCGTCACGCGCGGTCAGAATAAGCACAAGCGCCTGACGATTCTTTTCGCGCAATCGCGACAGAACTTGCCACCCATCCAGAGCGGGCAGCATGAGATCGAGCACGATCAGATCGAACTCGAGCCCGAGGGCAAGATTCAATCCCTCTGCGCCATCTTCGGCAACATCAACGACAAAGCCGGCTTCGCCAAGCCCTTTTTTCAGGAACCTCGCCGTCTTAGTTTCGTCTTCGATAACCAAAATCTTCATCTCTGCTCCGTCGTGCCCTAGAAGGTGAATCTGGCGGAAAACTGGAGGACACGCGGCAAACCATCCGGACTGACTTCCTGGAACGTACCGAAATTTCCCGGGCCGGAGTTGGGCACCAGATAGCAGGTCTGATTCAGCGATATGCCATTTCCGCAATTGGTGCCAATTGGGTTGTATTGCAATTGGTTGATGCCGTCTCCGTTCTGCACGTACCAGTTGGCATGATTGAAGAGATTAAAGGCCTGGGCCAGCAGTTCCAGCTCCGTGCTTTCCGTAAGGCGGAACCGGCGCGCCACTCCAACGTCGATTCTCTCGAGCCAGGGACCGTAGAAAGAGTTCACTCCTATTCCCGGTGTAGGGCCCGCTCCATTGATGCCCCCAGCGGTAGCCGCTGTGTCCTCGTTAAACGCGGTGTCGTTCAGATTGTCGTCCGCACCGTTGCAGTTGCTGAACGACAACGTCGAACTCGTGCAGGCCGGACTCAACAAACCGGCGTAAGGGCGCCCGGAGGAAAATTCCATGATGCTACTCAGCATCCAACCGGAAGCAATGGCGCGTCCCGTACCGGAGCTGAGGTACCGTTCCAGGCGCGGCTGGTAAACCGCAGCCAAGGTGAGATGGTGCCGCTCGTCGAGCAGCGAAGGAGCGTGCGTGTTGCCGAAATTGAATTGGTTGCTGAAGTCCATCCCGTCGAGCATCATGCTCTTCGCGAACGTGTAGGCAACCTGCAACGATAAGCCGCTGGTCATGCGCCGCTGCAATTGGGCGAACAGAGAGTTGTAATAGTTTTGTGCGGGGCTGATCAGCTCCTGGATTTGACCCAGATGCGAATTAATGTAGCCGTCAGCCAGCAGCCCGTTATCCATGGTTGGTAGCCTGTAGGCTGGCCCAGTGCAAGGCGCGGTTGTCGCCGTCGGCGGACACACGACATATGTCGTTGTCCCGGTCAGCGGAAATAGATTCAGGTCGTAGGCGCTGCCGGAAATAATGTGATCGCCATGATTGAACATGGTGCCGATGCTGAAGGTTGTGTTCTCGGCAATCTCCCGCTCAATCTGCAGGCTGGCCTGCAAAATATATGGAGCCCGAAAGTGCGGCGACACCAGAGAAATATCCGGCGACGCGGCAAACAGCGGAGAGCTCTGCGGGAGAATTGTGGGAAAGGCCGGTGTCTGCGCATTCGGCGCGCCCGACGTATAGCTGGCGCTGACCTCCGACTGTTGCGACGGCACTCCGTTCGAGATCACAGCATTGCGGTAGTTCAGGCCGTTCATGTTGGTGTAGAAATCGCCGAAGCCGCCGCGCACCACCGTTTTCGGCACCGGCTGCCACGAAAATCCCACTCGGGGAGCGAAACGCAAGAACTGATTTGGATACTGCCCGGTCAACGGAAATGCGGGATTTACCTCCGGCTGCGGATAAACCTGGAAGTCTTCGCGCAAGCCCAATTCAAGCGTTAACTGCGGCAGAGCGCGAAACGTATCCTGCGCATAAAATCCGTAGTAAGGCACGGCGAAGGAAAACGTCGGGTTACCAGCCGCCTGGCTGAAATTTATGTACTCGCCCAAGGCAAAAGCTTCGAGGTTGGGAAACTCATACAAACCCAACGGTGATCCGAAATCGAGCGCCTCGTTCGGGTCCGCGCCTCCATCGTCCGTATCGGCGTCCCAGGAGCGGTTCCAATCGAAACCGAACTGCAAGGTGTGTTTGCCGATTACGTAGTCGATGCGGTCGGAGAGAGAATATTGCCGTTCGAAAACCCTGCCGATCGAGAACGCATTATTGCCCAGAATAAAGGCGCTCGGACTGTCGAGAACGATTGTCGGCGTGTTTGGCGCGAGGCCGGTTGGCGTGGCGATTTCGTTGTCTTGCGACGTACTGGCGTGAAATTCGTTCAGCAGCTTCGAAGAAAACGTGTGCGTCCATCCGACGGTCGCTTCAAAAGTCCGCACGTAAGCATTCGCCAGCGATTGCAAGCCATAATTTCCCACGGTCGGGTCGATAATGACGCCGCCCGGTGAATTGAACCGGTTCAGGTTCAGGGCCAAGAACAAATCGTCGCGTGCGCCGGCCCGGTAGTCGAGTCGCGGAGTAGCTACCAGGTCGTTTCCTTTTCTCGGTTTCGTGCCGAGGTTGGAGTTCAACGCGTTCACCACGTTCGACACCTGTTGCAGATACACCGGATTACCGGGATCTGGCGTCGTGTCGGTTCCCGGCATCGGCAAGGGTCCGTTTGGCGCCGGCAAAGTTGTTCCGGCCGGTATGCCGAAATTCGTCGCTAGAAATGAAGCCAGATTCGATGAGTTTGTTGCCAGCGCGGAATTGATCACGGGCAGCGGAAAGTTACGCAACTGCTGCTCATAATCAACAAAAAACCATAAGCGGTTTCGCACGATCGGACCGCCAATCCCCGCGCCGAATTGTTGTAGTGAATCCGGCGGCTTAGGATTGCCCACCGACTCATCGAGCGCGTCGTTCGCGCCCGTGACAGAGTTCCGGTTGTAATAGAACGCGCTTCCGTGGAACTGATTGCTCCCTGACCTCGTCACCGCGTTCACAAAGCCTGCCGCGCCGCCGTAAAGCGCTGAGTAGGGACTGACGGCAACCTGAAATTCCTCAATCGAATCTTCGCCGTAAAGGTAGGGAATGCGGTTGCGGCCCACAATGTCGGCAAAATAATTGTTGGTTGCGTTGCTGCCGTCCACGGTGAATGAGGTCGAGCCATTCCCATTGGCGTAACCCGAATCCTCGCCGCCTTGTTGGCCCGCCACACTAACCAAGCCGGTATCGCCGTCATAGCTCGTGTTCGGCGTCAGCAACATGAAGTTCGTGTATTTCCGGCCGTTGAGTGGCAAGTCTTGGGTAAACGATTGTTCGAGTACGGTGCTGGCCGAAGATTCCTCGGGCCGCAGCAGAGGCATGGTTGCCGTTACTTTTACGGTATCGGCGCCGGACCCGACTTGCAGCTTTATATCCTGCGACGTCGTGTTGCCCACCTGGACGCGAGTCAGAATCTGAACATCGCGAAACCCGCTAACACTTGCGGCGACGGAATAAGTGCCCGGCACAAGCGATGGAAACTGATAGAGGCCGGCGCGGTTTGTTGTGGCAACCTGCTCCACTCCGGTAGCAAGGTTCCGTGCCACAACCGGCGCTGCCTGAACCAGGGCTCCGGCTGGATCAAAAATCCTCCCGCTGAGCGATCCGGTCAAAACTACGTTTTGAGCGGATGACAGCAGAGCGGCAACCGTTAACAAAAGCCCCAACACAAATGCAAAACGCGCCGTCTTCGTCTTGACGACTGAAGAAGCAAAAACTCCAATGACTAACTGCCAAAGCTTGGAGAGCATAGACTCGGCCTTATCTTTGCAAACCGCATCGGAATCTGCCCGCCACCTCGAAGTCGAATCACAATAGACGCGCCATGTGAATCTGAGATCACGGAACTGTAAATGCTTCATTAAAACATGGGACGATCAAAACGCTCGATTGATTTCAACAGGCACAGAAATAGAGAACGCCCATGAGGCGACATTCACTTACTTCAGATTTGGTGCCTGGTGCACTTGGCGTGGCTGGTATCGCGATTTGCAGCACTTGCTTTGTGCTGCAACGCGAATGAACTGCCGAGGTTTCACATCATGAATCCTGCCCAGTCGGAAGAGAGCTTGATCGGCGCATCCCACGCCGGAAAACTGTCGGCTGACACGACCTCAACGGGCGGATTTCAGTTTTTGCTCTGAGTCCATCGGCCGATCCGCGGATTCTCTGACGGTTCGGCCGTAAGTCAGATTGCTATCCACAAGGGTCAAGTACGACTTTTCGCAAACCGGGCAGACTGCGTTGATGCGCTGCCTGCCGCTTCCTGCATTTACTGCTGTAACATCGGCGCCTGGGTCTTCACCCTTCGAACGTCGGTACCGGTACCCCTGGCGCCACTCAACGACGCTTGAATGGCCCTAACCCGCGACATCACTTGGTTGATCTCATTTTGCGCGATGCGACCCTGAGCCTGCTGCACATCGATCCGATTTTCCTGCGCCTTAATCTTCGCTTCCTGCGCGCGAATCTGTTGCCGTTGCTTCTCAATCAGATTCTGCTGCTCCTTGATCGCATTCAGCATCGACCAGATGATGGGATCGTTATTCACCAGCAGGTAGCCCTTGCTGTTTTGCGTAACCGCTTCGGGAATCACTTTCTGCACTTCCTGAGCGACCAGGCCGATATGTTCATTCGCGTCCTGGATGCCCATCCCATTATCTTGCTTGTAGTGGTAACGCACCGGGTGGAGCTTCAGAATCCGGCTGAGCCCTGAATCGAAATTCCCGTCGAGATTCTTGAGGCGGCCATCAGAGTACGTGCCCCAAGAGCCGCCGCCGGGCTTGTCGGCGGAGCCGTTCACGCTAAGGTTGCTGTCGGGCGTGGCGGTGCCGATGCCGACCTTGACGGTGACGGTCTGCCCATTCACGCCGTTAATGCTTCCCAGGATTAGTGCGTTACTCTCGCCGACTTCAGCGTTGGCCCCGATAGCGCTTGCATTGCTGAGCGAGCCAGTGCTTAGGGTCGTCCCGGTCCCGAGGAAAGTGTTGTTGTTGCCGGTAATCCAGGATCCATCTACAGCACCTCCAGCATTGTTGCCGATACCCGTATTGGCTCCTCCGGACGTGACATATTGAAGAGCCGAGTATCCGTCGGCGACATTGCAGCATGCGTTGCTCCACACAAGCGTGAAGTCCCCGGTGGCAGTGTTGTAGCTGCCTGTGCTGTTTGCGTAGAGCGCGAAGTAGCCGGTGGCCGTGTTATCGCTGCCCGTGGTGTTGTCTCCGAGCGCGGCGGAGCCGCTGGCGGTGCTGCTGCTGCCTGTGGTGTTAGATTCAAGCGCACCGGAACCGCTGGCAGTATTGTCGGATCCCGTGGTGTTGTAGTAAAGCGCCCCGTACCCGGCGGCAGTGTCATCGCTGCCCGTGGTGTTGGAAAGAAGCGCCTCGGCACCGATGGCAGTGTTCAGGCTGCCCGTGCCGGCGTTGTAGTTGCCCGTGTTGTTGTAGAGCGCGTCATAGCCAAACGCGCTGTTGTAACCCCCCTCCGTGTTGGAATGCAGCGCCCCGGTCCCGTAGGCGGTGTTTTGGGCTGAGACCGGAACCCACGCCAACAAGAT
>JASICF010000498.1 GCA_030044775.1 Candidatus Sulfotelmatobacter sp.
AGGGCGTGACGCTTACTGGAATATAGCCTTTCAATTCCATGGATTCGGCCTCGATGCGGTGCGGATGATTGCCCACGCGTCCTTTTGCATCTGCAATCCCTGAAAGGCGACGGAACCAGTCGTTAATGGCATCGCGCCACACTATCGCGTGCCCGGCCTGATAGTTGAGTTGCTCCAGCACGTCATGATAGCGGTCGTCGTCGACTCGCCCATGCAGAGAACTCCACTGGGAAACAAAATCCGCCGCCTTTTTGGCGCCATCATAATGCAATTCGTAGATGGTTTGAATGACGGTTTTGCCGGAATGCAATTGGTGGGTATAGGAGACATGGTGAAAAAACAAAATCAAATCGTCGGGTATGTTTGCCAACGATTCATAGATCCTCCGCACTGACGGGAAATATTGACCAATAAACCCAGTTCCGGTCGCGACGGTGCGGTCCATTCCGACACCCTCATGATCGGCGCGGATCCATTGGCCCCATCCGTTGCGCTCCTGGGATTCCGGCGCGGGGCCGAAGTGGCTTCCCAGAATATCCGTGAGAGTCTGCAAACCCAGCGGGCCGGTGTAGCCTTCGTAAGCGTTCCACGACGCTAATTGAATTTTGGGGACGGTCGCAACCACAAGCGGGTCGTTGCCGAATGTAAGCCGTGTCCACTCTTCCGCGATTACTCTCGCACTGAGATTGGGATTCCACGCAAGCCGCCCAAAACCATATAAATTCGCCAATGAAAGATGATTTCCTAGCCAGTTTTTATCGAGGCCAACGTTGGCGACTCCGCTGTAGCCCCCGAGAGCGCGATGAAAACGCGCGCCGGAAACAACTTCCTTTACAGGCGTAAATCGATTGTCCACGCGCAAATCAAAATCCAAAACTTCTTTCCACATCGGAACCAGGAAGCATGTGTGCCGTTGTTGCCCAGTGTATTCTTGCGTAATTTGCGATTCGATGGCCACGCTCGTTTGTTGCAGGCCGCCAAACAGCGGCGACACCGGTTCGCGCACCTGAAAATCGATAGGGCCATTCTTGATCTGTATGATCACATTTTCGTCAAACTTTCCATCGAGCGGATGAAAAATATCGTAGGCAGCTTTTGCGCGGTCGCTTTTCAGATTCCGCCAGTCAAGATGATGGTCATAGATAAAGGCCCGGTAGAAAACGATTCCACCATAGGGTAGAAGGGCTCGCGCAATCACGTTGGCCGCATCGGCCGGCGTGCGGCCATACGCGGCAGGACCAAGACGCCCTTCGGAATCTGCTTTCACAACGACGCCGCCAAAGTCAGGGATGCTGCGATAGATCTCGTCAAACTTCTGCCGCCACCATGCCCCGACGCGAGGATCAAGCGGATCGAACGTGTCCAGCGATCCAATTACGTTGGGAGTACTCAGGTCGATTGAGATTCCGAGCTGAATTCCCCACCGCCGAAAAACCTGCGCGATGCGCGCAAGTTGCGGAATGAAATCGGGGTCCAGAATATGCGGGTCGGCATTGACGTTATTGATTACGCAGCCGTTAATGGCGACTGATGCTAGCAGCCGGGCATATTCGGAGACTCGCGTAAGATCCGCGCGCACCGCGCCCTTGTCAAAGAAAATTGAGCGGCCGCCGTAGCCCCGTTCGATGCTTCCATCAAGGTTGTCCCATTGATTGACCCAGCGCACCGGAGCGGATGGTTTCTCCTCATCATCCAGCCAGCCGATCTCGCGATGCTGCGCGATGATTCTCAGGAATGCGAATACGCCGTACAGGACGCCGCGGTCACTCCCTCCTGCGATGACGATGCATGGAGATCCGTGAACTTGCAGCGAGCCTAGCCAAAAGGCATCTTTCTGTATGGCTTTCATGCGCAGTTCTTCTGTGGCACGAAATTCAGGGGCAAGGCTTGCAATCTGCTCGGCGGTCCCCATCACGATCGCGGACCCGGAGGGCATCGCCGCAGCAAATTCCGGCTTTCTGCCTAGCATCCCTTGCAACCCACGCGCGAGTTCGCCCTTCGCGCTGCCGAGGACTTCCGAATCGCCGGGTGCAACGATCAAGTCTGGCAAGGACTTGAAATCGATCGTTTCGCTAGCTTGTAGCGGCGCATAACGCAGCCAGGCGTTTTCTCCGGTTTCGGCGACCGAACGGGAGACGAGGGCTCCGCACAACAGCAGCAAGAAAATGGGTATCGGATTTTCTTTGTGGATACATCCCCGCATAAAAACTGATTGCGTTAACGTACACGCACGAGTTATAACCGAGCTTGTTCGAGAAGGGATACGTCCCGCTCGACGGAAAAGCGCTATGAGAAGCAGCGAGCCTACCCTGCGAGTCGATTTTGCCACCAAGGCCAATCCCGCCTGCTCGCTTTGCGGCATGCCCTTTGGCAGTGAAGGCATGGCGCGATCACTGATGGACGCGTTTGCCCTTCATGTGCGCCGCCAACATCTTGCCGCCAACGGGAATTCGACAATCGGGACCACGTTCGCCAAACGGCCTCTTATTCGGGGTTCACAAACCGTCGCGAACCAGCTGCGCCGGATGTCGCGAGGCAAGAGTCCCAGGCGCGCTTGGCGCAAGGCTTTACAAAACAAACGCACCTGATCTACTCCGGCAGCTTCTTACGGTTTTTGATGCGGAACGTCGCCTCCGCGGCGGACGTCGAAGTTCCCGGCTGGCCTCCTCCTAAATCGATTCGGTAGTTGCCTTTCGCCACAACGCGATTTCCCTTCTTATCGACCTCGCTCAAATCGCGAGCATCCAGCGTGAACTGCACATGCCGCGTTTCACCGGCAGAGAGATGAATTCGCGTGAAGGCGCGCAGAGCCCGCAGTGGAGCGATGGGCGACTGAGGAAATCTCAGGTACAACTCGATCACCTCATCCCCTTCACGCTGGCTCACGTTTTTGACGTCAGCATCAGCGGTTAGCGGGTCGCCAGCCTTCAGCCTTGTGGTTGAAAGCTGCAGATTGCTGTACTGAAACATCGAATAGCTCAATCCGTATCCGAACGGATATAAAGGCTCGCCAGTGAAATACCGATACGTGCGACCCTTCACCGCATAGTCTTCGAAGGGCGGCAACTGATCGACACTCTTGTAAAACGTAACTGGCAATCGTCCTGCTGGATTGTTGACTCCGGCGAGAGTCTGTGAAATCGCCGTTCCGCCCTCTTCGCCGGAATACCATGCTTCAAGAATCGCGTTCGCATGCGTGCTGGCCCAGTTCACGGCCAGGGCGCTGCCATTCATGAGCACAACAACCAGCGGCTTTCCGGTTGCCTGAAGGGCTTCCAGGAGATCCTCTTCTTCCTTTGGCAGGTCGAGACTGGTGCGGTCGCCGCCTTTAAAGCCGGGCACATCGACCTTCATCTCTTCGCCCTCGAGTTGAGACGTGATTCCGACCACCGCGATGGACACATCGGCTTCCTTGGCAGCGGCCACTGCGCCTCCAATGGGATCGTCAATCAGGTGCAGCCACACCAGCCTCGTGCTGAGGCCTCCGCGCGTGAACTCGAGCTTGAGAGCGTAGCGACGACCTTGTTCGAGATGCAATGTCTTTAGGGTTGGAATGGGATCGTGGAGCAGATCATCGTCGACGATCAGTTGGCCATCAAGCCAAAGCCGGTTTTTCGAGCCGTTGAGACCGAACTGATAGTTGCCGGATTGGACAGGGACTAGAAATCCGGTCCAGCGAACAGAGAATTCTTTCATGCCTGCCGGTGGCTGGATTGCCGAGGAATCGTGATCCGAGACGTGGAGATTCACACCACCATCAACGCGGATTACTTGCGGTGTGCCGGAGCAATCGTCGCCTGCGAAATATTCGGCTTTCAGCCCCGGCCGGCCATCGTCGGTTAAGAGTACCGACGCCGGAACGACCTGTTGATCGCGCAGGAAATTCATGCCCTCATAAAACGTAACTTCGTCAGAGGGAAACTGCGCGCGAATGCCATCGAGAGCGCTAACTGCGTGAGACGCAGTGCCCGCATAATTGCCATGCAGCACACTGACTGATTCCGCGAGCGGGCCGAACACGGCAATCCTGCGAACGTCTGAGCGCAGCGGCAATGTTCCATCGTTTTTCAACAATACCATCGACTCATTGGCAGCTTTCAGTGCCAGCGCGCGGTGCGCCGGGCTGTCGATTTCCGAATCGGGGGTCTGAGCGTATTTCACGATTTCCGGGGGATCAAACATGCCCAGGCGGAATCGCGCCGTAAACAGCCGCTTAAGCGATCGGTCGATTTCTTTTTCCGTGAGCAGCCCTTGCTTGACGGCATCAATATAAGGAACGTAATCGGAGTTGGTGGTGGCAATGGTAAAGAAATCGGCGCACTCGTTGTCCATTCCGGTTTTCATCGCGTCAGCGGCGGCTTCGGCCATGCTCTTGGTAAAGTGATGGCCGTTGAAAATATCGACAATCGCGTCACAATCGGATACCACGTAGCCGTTAAACTTCCACGCACCTCGTAGCTGATTTTCCAGCAGAAATCTGTTGGCGCAAGCGGGCTGGCCGTTTACTCGGTTGTAGGCGCACATGATCGACTCTGCCTTACCTTCGACAATCGCCGCGCGAAATGCTGGCAAGTAGGTGTCTTCCATATCGTGCTTGGATACTTGCACGTCGATGGTGTGACGCGTGGGCTCGGGACCGCTGTGCACGGCAAAATGCTTGGGCGTGGCGATCACGCGAAAATATATGGGATCGTCGCCTTGCATTCCGGTGACAAATGCCACTCCCATCCGTCCTGTAAGAAATGGATCCTCGCCATAGGTTTCCTGGCCGCGGCCCCATCGCGGATCGCGGAAGATATTGATGTTTGGCGACCAGAAGTCGAGACCTTCCATAATGTTGCTCTGGCCGCGAGCGCGCAAGGCCTGGTTGTGTTTGGCCCGCGCCTCGGTGCCAATTACTACGGCCATGTCGTGGATCAACGGGACATCAAAAGTCGCCGCCAGACCAATCGGCTCGGGAAACACAGTGGCGATTCCGGCTCTGGCTACCCCATGCAACGCCTCGCTCCACCAGTCATACGCCGGAACCTGCAGACGCGGAATGGCGCGCGCCTGGTTCACTAATTGTGACGCTTTCTCCTCCAGCGTCATCCGTCCGATAAGGTCGTCGACCCGCGCTGCGATCGGCAGAGAAGGGTCGAGATAAAGCGCGGGTTTCGTTTGATCGGCAGTTTGCGCAAAGGAACAGAATGCTGTTACAAACAAGACAGCCGTCATCCCTGCGACTTCCGGCCAGCGCGACCCCGGCAGGTTGCGGATTTTCTGCGGCATGTTTTCGGAGCTTGACGAAGCTTGCAAGCGCGACGCAGTATAACACCGTCAACGTACACGGAAATAGATTTGTTGACGATCTTGGGTCGGGTAGCGGCCTCGAACGACCTCAACACACATCTGATCGGGGAAATGGCCGCGTTAGAATGGCGCGGCATGCGATTTCCCAGGTATAGCGCGGCATGAAGAAACACCGGCACGGGATTCACCTGATTGCGGAGATAGCCGACGTTTCCATCGGAACAGTGGATCGCGCCCTGCACGGGCGTCCTGGCATCAACGAAGCCACGCGCCAGCGCATCCTGAAAATTGCCGAGCAGATTGCCTACACGCCGAACCTGGCGGCGCGCGCTCTTTCAGTTTCCAAGGCAAGCGCCCGCATCGGAGTCTGCATTCCACGAGAAATTCACTTCTTTTACGATCAGCTGTGGGGTGGTGTGCTGGATGAAGCAAAAAGCGTTGCGCCGCTTGGAATCCAGTTTATTCATCGCCCCGTCCATGCCCTGGGCGAACGCGACGCCGAAGCTTTTCAGGAGCTGGCAGCGAGCGGGGTTGACGGCATCATTCTCACCGCAGGAAATCCTCAGGGCCTTAAACCGCTGATTGATACGGCGGAAGAAAAAGGTATTCGCGTGGTTTGTGTTTCGACCGATGCGCCCGCGAGCCGGCGCTCCAGCATCGTCTGCGTCGAGCCTTGGCTGAATGGTCACCTGGCCGGAGAATTGATGGGAAAATTCGTGCCTTCGGGCTCGAAAGTGGCTGTGGTTGCTGGCATGTTGAGCGCCGAAGATCACCGCCAGAAGACCGCTGGTTTCTCCGAGGCTTTTCCTCAGCATTGTCCCGGCGGGCAAATCGCCACGGTCATCGAAGGCCACGAAGATGAAGATGAGAGCTTCCAGAAAACATTCGATCTTCTGGGGCGAATGCCGAATCTGGCCGGACTGTACGTCAACACGGTCAACTGTCTTCCGGTTTGCCGTGCCCTTGGAGCGCGCGGCCTGGCCGGAAAAACCAAACTGATCACCACCGATCTTTTCTCCGAAATGTCTCCCTACTTCGAAAAGGGCACGATAACCGCGTCTATTTACCAGCAACCCCATCGACAGGGGCAGCTTGCCGTGAGGTTGATGGCGGATCACCTTACCAGCAAGGCAGCTTTTCCCCCAAACGTACATCTCAGCCCCGGTGTGGTAATGTCTTCCAACTTGCATCTGTTCCGGGAGATAAGGTTGGCGCCTGTGCGGTTTGACGATTCCCTTCTCGCCTCTGCCCCTCAACCGGTAAAAGTCGCAAAGCGGGTTGTGAGATAAGCCTGGATAACCCGACTTAGAGGCGAAATCCTTTTTCGAGCTGCTCGAAGCTTGCCTGACAATGTAAATTCAACATCCTGATGACGGACATATAAAATTTTTCTTGACAAAACTAATTGAAAACCGTTATAAGCTGGCGCTGTACCGTTAACGTTAACGGAATCGTTCCACAATTTCACTTGGGGTGTGCAATATGGAATCTCGCCTTTCACGCCGCCGCAGCGTCCGCGCACTGCAAGCCTTCAAGTTCGGCCTGGCGCTCGTTGCTCTCGTCGTTGTCGGCCTTGCTTTTGCCGCCTATGGCCAGGAGGCGACGATTGTCGGCACCGTTACCGATCCTTCCGGTTCGGTGATTCCCAACGTCAAGATACGTCTCACCCATACCGAAACCGGCGAGGTCCGTAGCGTCGCGACAAGCGACACCGGGCAATACGTGGCTGCCGATCTGCCTATTGGCCATTACAACGTTGGCGCTCAAGCCTCCGGATTCAAATCGTCCGAGCGTGACAATATCGCTTTGAACGTTGCGGACCGCGCCCGTGTTGACTTTCAAATGCAGCTGGGTTCTGCGACAGAAACGGTCACCGTCGAAGCTAATGCCGTAAAGGTTCAGTCGGATTCCGGCGAGATCAGCGATGTAATTAACGGCCAGCAGATCACGCAGCTCGCGACCAACGGAAGGAGCGTCTTCGAGCTCGAAGCTCTAACCCCTGGCGCGTCCAGTATCCAGGCGGATTTCCAGGTGCCGACTTCCGCTGGCGGAGATTTCAATGTCAGCTTCAATGGACAGCGAGTCAGCCACAACCTGTGGTTGATTGATGGCGGCGAAGCCGCGGATCGTGGAGGAGGCGGAGGCGCCGACGTTCTGCCCTCGATGGATGCCATCGCCGAATTCCGCACGATGACTTCGAATTACAGCGCTGAATATGGACTTTCATCAGCGGGCACGATGACCATGGTGATCAAGTCGGGCACGAAGCGCCTGCACGCGACCGCCTTCTATTTCGGGCGCAATAATGCGTTCGATGCGCGCAACTACTTCAATCCAGCCCCCAATAAAGTTGCCGAGCTGCGTTTCAACGACTGGGGCTTCAACGTTGGCGGGCCGGTTGAATTCAAACCTACGGCCAATCCCAAAACCTTCTTCTTCTATAACATGGAGTGGCGCAGGTACGTGCAGGGCGGACTTTTCAACGTCACCGTTCCGCTCGCGAGCATGTATCCCGATGCCAACGGTGCAGGAACCGGCGCGGTGATCCCGACCACGCTGGCAAATGGAACTTCCCTCGATATGGTGGTTCCAACCGGTGTAGTTGGCCTGGGCGCGAACTGCCCGGGCGGGAAACTTCCTGCCGGAATCGTTCCAGGCAAGCCCTTCCCCAACAATACGATTCCCGATTGCATG
This sequence comes from Candidatus Sulfotelmatobacter sp., assembly GCA_030044775.1. Taxonomy (GTDB): domain Bacteria; phylum Acidobacteriota; class Terriglobia; order Terriglobales; family Acidobacteriaceae; genus Sulfotelmatobacter. The sequence continues at coordinate 7,987 of JASICF010000498.1, forward strand.
ATCGATCCCAATGCTACCGCCTTGCTGGACGCTGGAATCTTCAATAAGCCCACCAGCGGTTGGCAGTTTATCGGCGGCAACAACTCCCCCACCTACGGCAAGGAAGAGATTGCCCGCATCGACCATCAGTTCACAGACAAGTTCTCGGTATTCGGTCACTGGATTTCCGATCAGGCAATCCAGACCTACGGAACAACCCAATGGAGCAGCGACAACGTTCCCACCGTTTTCAATACCTTCGGCAACCCCTCCTATAGCGCGGTCGTGCACACCACATATGTGATCAACCCGTCCCTGTTGAACGAGGTCGGGTTCAACTACGACGGAAACCGTATCGCCATTCTGCCGCAAGGCGTGTACAAAGCGCCTTCCGACTTTACGGAGGGTGCAAACCGGATATTTAACGGACCAAATGTGGACAACCGCATCCCCGACATCCATTTGGCGGGAAGCACCGGCACCTTCTACACCGCCAACTGGACACCCTGGAACAACACCGCGAACGATTATCAGATTCGCGACGATCTTTCCTGGACCAAGGGCGCCCACCAACTCAAGTTCGGCGCCAGCTGGGCGCTATACAAGAAGTCGCAGGACTATTTCGCGGAAACCCAGGGTGGTTTCGGGTTCAATGGCTCATTCACAGCGCCCACAACTTGTACGACATCGACCACCGTCACCTGCGGATTGGACTACGCCGACTTCTTGCTTGGCTACGCGCAGTCCTATAACGAGAACGCCATCAAGTCGACCGGCTACTGGAACAACGTCTCGCCAGCTGCCTATGTACAGGACAATTGGCGTGCCCTGCACCGGCTGACTTTAAACCTGGGATTGCGCTGGGATGGAATTCCACATACGTACGAAGCCTATAACCACATGTCGAATTTTTATCCCAATCTCTACAACTTTGCGGACAAGCCCGTCTTTGCGAATGCCGCAGATACGCAAATCGCCGCCACCAGTCCGGGTCTCGGCACGAGCACAGTCCCGGAGTTGCAGGGCTATAAGTTCTACCTGAATGGCATGGGGATTGAAAGTCAGAACGGAGTTCCAAAAGGTCTGGTCAATCCTACGTGGGACGCGTTCGGACCCCGGATTGGCTTCGCATACGACCTGCTCGGCACCGGTAACACCATCGTGCGCGGCGGCTTTGGCATTATGTACGAGCGCATCCAGGGCAACGACATGTACAACGCCGCTACCAATCCCCCTTGGGGCTACGGATTGAACGTCAACAACGTTCTTTTCTCCAATCCTCACGACAGCGCCACGGGCGGAGCGATCACCGTTCCCATAGTGACTGCATCGGTAACTGGATTGAATCAGTTCTATCCCGTTCCCACCACCTATCAGTACAGTGCAGGAGTTCAGCAGGCGATGGGCAGGAATGCAGTTCTCTCCGTGTCGTATGTCGGCAATCAGGACCGGCACCAGAACTATCTGCAGGAACTCGAGCTGCCTCCGGCGGGAGACCTAGCTTGTCTTCAGGCGTCAAGCAATTGTACGGGCACGCAGCCGGCCTTCAATGGGTTGGTTCCTTATCTCGGATACAGCTCGCTCAAGATTGCATTTGATGGAGCGAACGCCCACTACAACTCACTGCAAACCGAATTGCGCGGGCGCATCACTCGCGACCTGACTTTGCAAGCAGCGTATACCTTGTCGCGCTCGATCGACCCCAGCACGGGAGACAACAACGGCTCCAACGGTTGGGATCTCGACCAGGTTTCCGATCCGTACGTCGGTTGGAAGTATGACTTGGGCCCGTCGGTTCTGGATCGCACCAACATCGCCTTCGTGAACTTTGTTTACGACATTCCCCTGCTGCGCGACAGTTCGAACCGGTTCTTGAAAACCGCGGTCGGCGGGTGGGAACTCTCGGGTATCGTTATGGCCGAGTCTGGTCCTCCCCTCAACCTCAGCCTGAGCGGACAAAACGTTGCCAGCATTTTCCCCGGCGGAGATGTGATGAACCGTCCGGACCTGAATGGAGCCATCGGTTATCCTCACACGGCCGCCGAATGGTTCAATCCGGCAGTGTTCTCCAACCCCGCGGCAGGTACCTGGGGCGACCTTAGCTTCGACGGCGTGCGCGGGCCAGGACGCGACAACTGGAACCTCTCACTGTTCAAGAGCTTCGTGATCAGCGAAAGCCGCGGCAGCCGATTCGAATTCCGAGTCGAGAGCTTTAACACCTGGAACCACACGCAGTTCGGAGCATCGGGAACCAATGGCGGAATCAGCACCGCTTTCGGTTCCAGCAATTTCGGCGCGGTGACGAACGCCTATGATCCGCGTGTGTTCCAGTTCGGCGGAAAGCTGTTCTTCTA
>JASICF010000499.1 GCA_030044775.1 Candidatus Sulfotelmatobacter sp.
CCGTCATAGTGGGCGTGCCGTTCGGAATCGGTGTAGGTCAGCCGCCCCGACGTAATGACGACCACATCCGCTGCCTCTCCAGTTCCCGATTTCTTCGCGTTGTGTTCGCTATGGGAGGCAGGTTTTTCTGAATTCGGGTGGTCTGAAGCTTGCATCAGAACCGTCGAAACCGGTTGCCGCTGGGTACCTTGAGCCACCAAGGATCGTCGATCCCGGTCAAACCTGATCGATGGGGCGGTTATCACGTTCGCGTCCTGCCACAGGCGGGCATTCCCCTGATAGAGCGCAACCGCTGTCGACCCATGCGCCGTCATTGAAGCAGCCGTGACGTGAATGGGCGACGATGAGGCCAGTAGCGCTCCGTTGGGCTGTTCCTGGAGTTCGCTGTACGAACTCTTTACATCGCCTTCGGCAAAGGCGTCGTCTGTTGCCCGATTGATGCGAATGGTTCTGGCGACCGTGGCCATGCCTCCATCGGTTACCCGCGGGTTGCCGGTAAGCACGAGAATTTGATCGACGGGAGAGTAGGCCGCTTGTTCCGCCCACGCTTGCGTTCGCTTATCCAGCGGCTGGTTATCGGTATAAGCGACGCCCCCTCGCTGAATGATCGACTCAATGCCGCCCGTGGTCAGGAAGCTGACATCGAGGGTCTCGCTCGTGCTGACGCGATCGGGAACGCCCAGATTCAAATTCACGATCTTTGCCTTGGGCGCGCCGTGGATCGACATCAGCCGTGTGGCTCCGTCATCTGTGGCGGCGAATCTTGCATCGAAGCGGCCAGCCGTGACGATGGTGCGCTGAGCGACCGGTTTAGCTCCCGATTCACCTGAGCTTTCCGCCGGCGTGACCGTAATTTGCGCCGCACCGGAGGTGATCGCCTGATCGAGCCGCTTCCCGTCGGTGACAAAAAAGTCGATCGCCGGCGCGGACACTTCAAAGTCTTGCGCCTGTGATGCGTTTTCACCCGCCGTAGCGGCTCTTGTCCCATGTTGCGACAGATGCACCCCATTCTCGGCGTGGACTTTTTTCAGTTCGTTCTGTCCTGCGAAGTCCAGAATGGCGCGCCCAGCATCGCCCTGCATGGGCTGTAACCCGGCGCGTTCGATGTGAACATTGCCGGTTAGCGTTGCGGTGCGCAGCAGGTTTTGTTTGTTGGCAAGGAGCAGTTCGCCGGTGTCGGCGCGGGCGCGTATTTGTTCATCACTCGAACCGCGGGACTGCGCATTTACATCTCCCTGCGCCAGGACTCGCTGCACGTTATTATCCGCCCCCAGAAAGAATGTGGCCTGCTCCGCTTGAACAGTTTCGTTCGCGCGCTCGAGCTTCGGATTCTCCAGGACGATCACCCGCGGATCGCGCGTGATTTTCCCGTGGATCGCGGAGAGGTTTTCGTGGTCTTCGCCGAATGTCACATGAATCTGCGACTCCAGCGTAAGAGTGTTGGTCTTGGCGGTGTACGCCACACCCACCGCCCAACCGCTCGCCTGCGGCGTCTGGAAGTCGACCCGCGCGTCGGTATAAGCGTCGCCGCTTTTCTGGTTGAAAATCAGGTCGCTCGTCTTCAGATGAATCGGGTTCTTCAGCTGCTTGGGAACACTTTGATCCGGTTCGGTCTCTCCGCCAGGATTGGCCTGCAGATCGATTTGCACGGTTCCGCGCGCCGTGACATTTCCCGATTCCTTGTCGTAGGTGAAATCATCGCCATAAATCTGGTCGAAGCGCGAGGAATCGCGCCCGTACAAAACGATGCTGACATTGTGCAGCTCGGCGCTGCCATTCAGCTTGAACTGCTTCAGATCGCTCGCCTGGATGGTGAACAGAGTCCGCTTGCCGTCGGACTTGGAAAACTGAAATCCGGAAGCTGTCTGCTTGATGTCAATGCCGATCTTGTTGGGAAGTTCTTTCAGAACATTGCGTTCGCGCATGCGCGCGTAGAAATACATCCCCGCAATCGTCGCGATGAACAACACCGCGATCGCGGCCAGCCAGCGTCGCAGGCGGTAGATGGGAAGAGGCATCCGACTTCAGTTTAGTTCAAAGCGCGGCATCCGATGGTAGTGCGGCCACGCGGAAGCTGCCGCAGCCCGCCCTCCATCCCAAAACGGCGCAGGAAGCCAATTTCAGCTGTGCGAATCAACAAGCGACGCCGGTTCTGCAGAGTGATCCTTGAAGTCACGCAAAGTCAGTTCAATTCCGCCGAACTCATCGTGGTCGTTGTGGCCGATCGTGAACGCTATATCGAGAGCGTCTCCCGCCAGAACCGGCGTGGTTTGCAGGCGCTCGGCCATGTGCCAGCCGAGGGCGTCGAAGACCGGACTTGGCTTTCGTTTGCCGATCTTGACTTCATGCATTGCTGTTTTCTCACTTCGCCGAATTGTTGCACTATCCGGATGACAGTTGGGCGTAACAAGAACCGCAACTGGTGAAAGTTCTTCCTGCATAATCTCCCGCCGCTCGCCTGCCTTCACTTTCAGCTTGATGTGTTTGTCTTTCAGAGTTTTCGGGGGTGCAATCAGCCGCACTCCACGAGAAACAAATGCCGGTTCGTGATTCCCTGTACCATACGGTTCGAGCATACGCAGCACCTGGTAAAGAGCGGGAGAAACCTCATCCAGTTCCAGCTCGGACTCTACCTCGAGCACTGGATCGAAGTCCGCCATCGTCAGCCGCGTGCGGGCGAAGGCGTCCAACTCGTTCCGCAGTTGGCCAACGCTGGCCGCGGGCATGGAAAACCCGCAAGCGTGCGAGTGCCCACCATAACGCGTAAATAGGGCGCGCGATGCTTCCACAGCTTCGAGCAGATGAAATGGGCGGATGGAACGGCCGGATCCAAATGCCTCTTCGCCCTCGCGCGAGATCACGATTGCCGGTCGGTGGTAGCGCTCGACCACGCGTGTTGCCGCGATGCCGATCACTCCGCGATGCCAACCCTCGCCGTCGACAACGATGCAATAGGCCTCGTTCAGCGCTTTCTCGCCGGCGATGCGCTCCTCCACGGACTTGACGATGCGCCGCTCTTCTTCCTGGCGTTCGGCATTCAGCCGGTCGAGCTTGCCTGCCAATAACCGCGCCCGTTCTGCGTCCTTCACGCTAAAAAGTTCGATTACATCGCGGGCAACATCCATGCGGCCGGCGGCGTTGATGCGGGGAGCGATGCGGAAAGCGACTTCGGTCGAGTTGGGCGGGCGTTTTTGCGAAATTTGCGCCACCTCGAGCAACGCTTTCAATCCGGGATTCACAGCGCGGCGTAGCTCATCGAGGCCGAGTTTCGCGAAAACGCGGTTCTCGCCAGTGAGCGGAACCGCATCTGCGATCGTCGCAATCGCCACAACTTTCAGAAACGATCGAAGCATGCGCTCATGATTTTTTTGATCGAGGCGCCGCTGCATCAGTGCCTGCGCCAGCTTGAACGCCACGCCCGCGCCGCAAAGCTGTTTGTAGGGATATGCGCAGCCATCCTGATTCGGATTCACGACGCATAGTGCGTTCGGAACGCCATCTGCGCCGGGCAGGTGATGATCGGTAACAATCAGATCCACGCCCAGACGCTGCGCTGTCTCCGCCGGCGCAAAAGCCCGGATGCCCATATCCACGCTTATGATGAGCTGAATGCCCGCCGCCGCTGCGCGCTCGATCACATCATCGCGGAGATCATAGCCTTCGCGAATGCGATGAGGCACGTGAAAGTCCGCTGACCCTCCGCAGAGTTCAATGGCGGCTTTGAGGATGATGATCGCCATCGTGCCGTCGACGTCATAGTCGCCGTAGATCAGCATCGGTTCCTTGCGCTCTATGGCCGCATCCAGGCGGTCCACCGCGGCGCGAATGCCGGTCATCCTTTCGGGTGTGTGTAAGTGAGCGATGCAGGGATTGAGATATTGCGCAGCAGCATCGGCCTCGTTCAGCCCGCGCCTGACAAGCAGCTGCGCCAACGTGTATAACGGGCCTCCGGGCTTAGCGGGGTCGGAGGTTGAGCGAAATGCGGAAGAAGAGATAATCGGCCTGAGGTCAGGCAGTTCTTGCAGCGCGGCCGCGAGCCGGCGCACTTTCGTGGGATCTGATACGGCCAGTTCCCAGCGCACAATCAGCCTTCGTCGTCCTGATCCGATTCGTCGATAGGAATGCCGCCAAAATCGTCCGCTGCTTCAAGCAGCCGCTGATAACGTTCGTACCACTCGGTGCTCACCTCGCAAAGAAACATCGATCCCTGATACGCCCAGCCGAGCTGTAAGAATCCGACCTTGCCGATGTGAGCCCGCAGCCAGCGCGCATCCTCTACATCGTCGCCGTCGGAGAACTCCGAGTGCGAAAGCCTCTGCACCAGTTCGTCCAGTTCCTCGCGCTCCAGCTTCCAGGAGTGCATGGTTAGAAACGGCGCGCCTGCACTCTTGGCCAGCTCCACAAAATCCTTCCATCCTTCGGGATTCGATCCCATCTCCCACATCACACACTGCACCTCTTCGTAGTCCACGTAGCCATGAAAGCGGCGCATGCCGTGGCCTTCGATGAAGGCGATCATGTCATCTTTGAGGATGGTCAAGTCTTCCGGCGCGGGCGACATAAGAATTTGTCTAAGCAAGTATTGTATGCCGTTTGCCCGGAAGCGGGTAGCGCTCTGGCCTCTTTCTGCCGCTCCATTTAGAATCCTCTGTCCCGCTTATCACCGAAAGGAAGAGGAGGCACCGCCGCTTTGATCCCGCGTTATACCCGTCCGGAAATGGGCCGCATTTGGAGCGACGAGAACCGTTTTCGCACCTGGCTGTCAGTCGAAGTCGCTGCCACCGAGACTCTCGCTGAGGTCGGCATGGTCCCCAAAAGCGCGGCGCGAGCCATCCGCGAGCGCGCCGATTTCAGCGTCCAGCGCATTCACGAGATCGAAGCTGAAGTCCGCCACGACGTGATTGCCTTTACGACCGCGGTCGCCGAATTCGTCGGCCCCGAGTCGCGCTGGTTTCACTACGGCCTCACTTCGAACGACGTGGTCGATACCGCGCAGGCGCTTCTGATCAAGCAGGCTTCAGAACTTATCGCGAAAGATCTGCAGCGCCTTTCCGATGTCCTGGAACGCCGCGCCTGGGAGTTCAAAGACACCCCCATGGTGGGCCGCACCCACGGCATCCACGCCGAGCCCATTACCTTTGGATTCAAGATCGCAAACTGGTATTCGGAGACCCAGCGCAACATCGCGCGCTTCGCCGCCGCCGCCGAGGACATGCGCGTAGGAAAATTTTCCGGCGCCGTGGGAATCTTTGCCCATCTCACGCCCGAGATTGAAGAGCAGATTTGCGCGCGGCTGGGATTGAAAGCCGCCGCAGTCTCATCGCAAGTCATCCAGCGAGACCGGCACGCGCAGTATCTCGCGACGCTGGCGGTTATTGCTTCCACGCTCGATAAGATCGCGACCGAGATTCGTCATCTGCAGCGCACCGAAGTGCGCGAGGCCGAAGAATTTTTCAGCGAAAAGCAAAAAGGATC